>JAYVAP010000035.1:0-6718 GCA_043750915.1 Spirosoma sp.
CTTGCTCCAACTTGGAGAATGCCTTGCCAATCTTGTTCAGGGCACCTACCCTATTGAGTGGAAGACGCACGATACGGCTTTGCTCGGCAAGTGCCTGCAAAATCGACTGACGAATCCACCAAACGGCGTAGGAAATAAACTTAAATCCGCGCGTTTCATCGAACCGCTGGGCCGCTTTGATCAAACCAAGATTGCCTTCGTTAATCAAATCGCCCAGCGACAGACCCTGATTCTGGTATTGTTTGGCCACCGACACCACAAACCGCAGGTTCGCTTTTGTCAGGCGTTCCAAGGAAAGTTGGTCGCCCTCCCGAATTTTCTGGGCCAGCGTTACCTCTTCGTCGGGGGTAAGCAAATCTACTTTACCAATTTCCTGCAAGTACTTGTCTAACGACTGGCTCTCGCGGTTGGTAATTTGTTTTGAAATTTTTAGCTGTCTCATGGTACATTTCCCCCGGTGGGGTGACTATATAACGTTAACGTTGGACGTTACGTTATAGGAAAAAGTAACACTGCCTTACGCAATTTTGTTCTCCGGCTTAGGCAAGAGAACTTTGCGCGACAACCGATACTTTCCGGTCTTTTTGTCCACTTCAACCAGCTTCACCGTTATCTCTTCGCCTACCTGCAACACCCCTTCCATGGTTTCTAAACGCTCCCACTTAACCTCGGAAATGTGCAGCAACCCGTCTTTGCCCGGCATGAACTCCACAAAGGCCCCAAAAGGTTGAATTGTTTTCACCTTACCGACGTATACCTCGCCCACTTCGGGCAGGGCCACAATGCCTTTCACGCGCGAAACGGCTTTGTCCATGCTTTCTTTGCTGGTGGCAAAAATGCTCACCCAACCCGCGTTGTCGTGCTCGTCGATGTTGACCACCGCTCCCGAATCTTTCTGGATATCCTGCACCACCTTACCGCCGGGTCCGATAACGGCACCAATCTGGTTGGTGTCGATGCGAATAACCACGGCGCGGGGCGCGTGGGGTTTCAGGTCTGACCGAACCTCGCTGATGCCTTTCTTCATCTCGCCGAGGATGTGCAGCCGACCTGCGCGGGCCTGCTCGAGTGCCTGCGTCAGCACTTCATAGGACAGTCCTTCCACTTTCAGGTCCATCTGGCAGGCAACGATGCCTTTCTCGGTACCCGTTACCTTAAAGTCCATGTCGCCGAGGTGATCTTCATCGCCCAGAATGTCGGACAGAACGGCATATTTCTCATTCCCCACAGCGGGTGCATCCGAAATCAGCCCCATGGCAATACCGGCTACTGGTGCTTTAATTTTGATGCCGGCATCCATCAGGGCCATTGTACCGGCGCAAACGGTAGCCATTGACGACGAGCCATTTGACTCCAGAATGTCGGACACAATCCGAATCGTGTAGGGGTTGTCTTCGCCCGATGGCAGAATTTTTTTCAGCGACCGGTGTGCCAGGTTACCATGGCCAATTTCGCGCCGACCTGCCCCCCGGTTGGGTTTCACCTCGCCCGTTGAAAAACCGGGAAAGTTGTAGTGCAGCAGGAATTTGCTGTAGCCCTGATACATCGTCTGGTCCACAATCTGCTCATCGCTTTTGGTGCCAAGCGTAACCGTGGTAAGCGACTGGGTTTCGCCCCGGGTGAACAAGGCCGACCCGTGGGGACCGGGCAGGTAGCCTGCTTCGGCTGAGATGGGCCGAATCTGATCGAGCGCACGACCGTCTAAACGGGCACGCTCGTCGAGCACCAACCGGCGCGAAGCTTCCCACTCCAGATCGTGAAAATACGTTTTCACCAGGCCCATATTGACCCCGGCACCTTCGGGCAGTTGGGCAACGTAGGCATCCCGAACGGCTCTGAAGCCTTCCGAACGACCTTGTTTGCTGGGGTTTTGCAGGCGGGCTACGGCGTAAATCTTATCGTAGCAATAGGCCCGAACGCTGGCCCGCAGCTCTTCGTCGTGCGTTTCGTGGCTGTACTGCCGCTTTTGGGTTTTCCCTGCTTTGGCTTCAAGTTCTTTTTGCGCCCGGCACTGTACTTTAATGGCTTCGTGGGCCACCTTAATGGCTTCCACGACTTCGGCTTCCTGGCACTCGTTCATTTCGCCTTCAACCATGCATACGTCTTTTTCGGTGGCAGCCACAATCAGGTCGATGGTAGCGCGGTCGAGGTCCGACGTTTTGGGGTTGATTTTATACTGCCCGTCAATTTTGGCGACGCGCACTTCCGAGATCGGCCCGTTGAAGGGAATGTCCGACACGGCCAGGGCCGCCGAAGCCGCCAGGGCTGCCAGTGCATCGGGCTGCACCTCCGGATCGGCCGAGATGAGCGTAATCATCACCTGCGTGTCGGCGTGGTAATCGGCGGGGAAAATGGGCCGCAGGGCGCGGTCTACTAAGCGGCTGATCAGAATTTCGTGGTCACCTAAGCGGCCTTCGCGCCGTTGAAAACTCCCCGGAATGCGACCGGCGGAAGCAAATTTCTCCTGATAGTCAACCGACATCGGCAGAAAATCGACCGGCTGGCCATTAAAACCTTCTTTGGCGTCTTTACCCGATACGACCGTGGCCAGCAGCATGGTATCGCCTAATCGCACAACCACCGCTCCGTCGGCCTGACGGGCCAGTTTGCCGGTTTCGATGGTAATTTCCCGCCCGTCGGGCAGCGCAACGGATTGCGTGATAATTTCAAACATACATCAGATTTTAGATACGCCCTCTTACAGCTTTAAAACAGCATTTTATTCTTACCTGCTCCACTTTCTTCACCGCAGCAACTGTTGTTGAGCAGGTAAACCAAAAAAAGAAGGGAATCTACCCGGCCTGAATTGGCTGATCTGCAGATTCCCTTCGGGCAATGATTTCGTTCGTTATTTACGCAGGCCAAGGTCGGCCAGAATAGCGCGATACCGTAAGACATCGGTTTTGATGAGGTAGTTGAGCAGCCGACGGCGCTTACCCACCAATTTCAACAAACCTAATTGGGTGCCGTAGTCGTGCTTGTGAACTTTCAGGTGAGCAGTCAAGTGACTGATCCGGTAGGTAAACAGCGCGATCTGGGATTCGGCCGACCCGGTGTCCGTTGCGCTTTTGGCATGGCCCGAGGTGGAGAATATCTCCTGCTTCTTTTCGGTCGTTAGATACATCTTCAGACAGCTTAATTTAATTGAAAAAATGAATTTGGGTGCAAAGATAAGAAAAATACTAGAAAGATGGGCACGAAATGCCGGGGTCTTCTATCTACTGCTTCAGCACCCCTATTCTGGCTTTGAGCCGCGCCCACGCAATGGTGTATACGTCTTTGTCGAACAGGCGCGAATCGTTGCGGGCGCGCTGCATCAGAAACAAACCAATTGGAAACAGTACGATGTTGGCCAACCACGCCCCGATTGGCACCCAGAGCAGGCCGTCTTTGGCATATTTATCGCCCGCAATGGTGAGGATATACAGCACAATAAAGAAAACGATGGCAATCAGCACTGGCAGGCCAAAGCCGCCTTTTTTAATGATGGCTCCCATGGAGGCCCCGATCAGGAACATCACAAAAATGGCAATGGCCTGCGTAAACTTATGGTGCGTTTCCAGCTGGTATTTCCACACGTTTTTCTCTTTCTCGGTTATATACGAAACGTTCGAGGTGGCATAAGACAGCATGTTCTGCGCCTGACCCAGGGCGGCCTGGGCTAAATCCGGCCGGCTCAGGTCCTGCTTCTTCAGGACTGCATCGACCCATTTTCCGTCCTTAACTTTTTTCTGCGGAACGGCGGCACTGGCTTTGAACTGGTAGTTATAATACTGCCGCGACGTGCTGGCCACGCTGAGGCTCGTGTTGCGATAATCTTTACGCAGGGAATCGGTCAGGGCCGACAGCTCGGTCAGGTTTTTCATGTACTCGTGGTACTCAAACTGATTTTCGTCGGTACGTTTCAGGCCAAAAGACTCTAAGCTGATTACTAAGCGGTAGTCTCTGAAACCATTGCGCATGAACTGTGCGCCTTTCTGGGCCCCTCCGCTGCTGGCGTAGCTGGTGCTGTTATTGTCGGAATACTCCTGATAATCGTTGCCGTTGAAGAGTTCAAAAACCAGATAGCTGCGGTCTTTGCTGGTATACATCCGCCCGGAATCGGCCAGGATAATCTCGCGGTTGCCCGTTTCTATTCCGCTGGTAGGGTGTTTATAAATGACCAAGCCTTTGAGCAGATCGCCAGTGGTGCTGCCTTCGGGGGCTTTCACTTTATGGTCTACTTTAATGCTGTAGCCGGGCAGGTCGTTATAAAAAATGCCTTCTTTGAGGTTCAGGGTGGCTTTGGCCGTTTTTATATCATAGAGCAGGCTATATCCCTTCAGGTTGGCCCAGGGCGAGACGGTATTATTAAACCAGAATGAGAAAACGCTGATGAAGACGGCTACAATCAGCAGGGGACGCATGGCGCGGGTGAGCGAAATGCCGGCACTTTTAAGGGCGGTCAACTCAAAAAACTCGCCGAGGTTCCCAAATGTCATCAGCGACGACAGCAGCACGGCCAATGGCAGGGCAGTGGGAACGGTCAGCAGGGCAAAGTAGAAGAGCAACCGCCCGAAGGTCGCCATGTCGAGATCTTTAGAGACGAACTCGTCGATGTAGGCCATCAACAGCCGCATCAGAAAGATAAAGATAACGATGACGAGGGTCAGGAAAAACGGGCCCCAAAATGAGCCGAGCACTAACTTATCAATTTTTTTCATGCCGCCTGCCAGTAAGATGCCCCAATGGTGCCGGGCTTGTGTGCCCGCTACCAACAAACACCTGCTCCGGGAGAAACGTCGGTTTATTTACCGGATTTAGCAATTTTTAACTACCAACGATCTCTTTGAGCTTATCGAGCAAACCGTCCCAGAGGTCTTTGAGTTCGTCTTCGTCGCTGTTGGCCGAGTAGTCAGTCACGCGCAGATAAGTAGATTGGGTAAGCTCGGACAGATCGACCCGAAAGTCGACATAATTATTGTCGGTGCCATTTTCGTTGGTATCCAGAAACTCGAACCGAACGCCTTTATTTTGCCGCAGGGATACTTGCCGGGCAATGTGACTCTCATTGTCCCACTGAAAATCGAACCGCTGATCGGGCAGGGTATTCACTTTACTGGCAAACCACTGCGACAGGCCGGATGCCGTACTGATGTATGGAAATAACATCCGGGGCGATGCCCGAAGCTCGTATTCAGCAACAAATTTTATTTTTTCCATAGCGAATCGGGTGGAAACGGGTAGTTGGCAAAGATAAACGAATTTTTTTGCGAATGTCAATGGGCTTTTTTGCGCCGGGCCAATTTTTGCGTACTTTTGTGGCACCAACCCGGCGGGGTAGCTCAGATGGTTAGAGCGTAGGATTCATAACCCTAAGGTCGGCAGTTCGATCCTGCTCCCCGCTACAAGTTTAAGCTTCAATCACCTGATATACAAGGAGTTGGGGCTTTTTCTTTGCCCGAACCCGTTTGTTTCTATCGCCCGCAACTGCGCTTTATTCAGTGCAGGACCTCGAAGACCAGCTCCCGCAGAATGTCGCTCTCGGTCATAGCCGGGGTGTCGATGCCTTTGCTGCGGGCATCGGCCACACGAATAGTGTGCAGAATAGCCGCCACCTTAACCAGCGGAAACGTTCGGGCCGCCGACAAATAGTCTTTCACAAAAAACGGATTCACCCCCAGCAGCGGAGCCAGTCCCCGGTCGGTTTGATCCCGGCTCGCCTGCACCTGCAGCACCTTGCTGAAATAGCCGAACAACTGCGACAGAATGACCACCAGCGGGTTGTCTTTGGGGTTGCGGGCAAAATAGTCGATGATGCGGTTGGCCTTCAGCACGTCGCGCTGAACGAGGGCTTTCTGGAGCTCGAAGACGTTATATTCTTTGCTGATGCCCACTAACCGCTCAACGGTGGTGGCCGAAATCTCCTCGCCCACGTGGAGGTTAATCATGATTTTGTCGATCTCGCTGGCCAACCTTTTGAGGTCGTTGCCGATGTGGTCGGCCAGGAGCTGGCAGGCTTTGGGGCTGACTTTTGCACCCTGCTCGCGGCAGTACGCCCCTACCCAGTCCGGGATTTTATTGTCGTATAATTTTTTGATACCCAGCAGTTTTCCCTTCGCGCCGAAGGCTTTCACCCACGCTTTGCGCTCGTCTAAGCCCGGCTTGCCCTCTTCTTTGGTGTAGCATAGCATCAGCACGGTACTATCCAGCGGGTTGAGGGCGTAGTCTTCGAGCAGTTTCTGGGCCGATTTATCGTTGATTCCACTCATCTGCTGGGCTTCCTTCACGAGCACCAGCTGCCGCTCGGCCATAAACGGGTAGCGACGGGCATAGTTCAGCACGCCCCCCACGTCGGTATCTTTCCCAAACAGCACGAACTGGTTGAAACCACGTTCGGCCACCGGCACAGCCACTTTTTCGAGTTCAGCAGCCAGGCGGTCGAGGTAAAACGGCTCGTCGCCGTGGATGAGGTAAACGGGTGCAATCCGCTTGTTGCGGATGTCTTTGAGCAGGGCATCGACGGCAGGAATCAATCGGGTGGCGGTGGTTGATGAACAGGCTCCGCAAAATTAGGCCATTATTTGCCACGTGGTCCCCGTGTCCGCCCAAAACGTCCGATTCCGTACAACTAATGTCCGATTCCGTACAGGCTGAGAAATATTTTTTATTAAAAATTCACTGACAATCAGCACATTAACTTTGTGGCACGTGGTTTGGTATAGAGAGGGAGAACAGT
>JAYVAP010000036.1:0-5252 GCA_043750915.1 Spirosoma sp.
CGGTCTGGTGCTGGTTGAACACCAGCGAAAATGGCTCCACGCTGTTGGTCAGCCACACGTTGCCACCAATGACCGAGTGGTGCCCCACCACCGTGTGGCCGCCCAGGATGGTGGCATTGGCGTAGATAATCACATTGTTTTCGATGGTTGGATGGCGTTTTTTCTGCGCCATCGACTTGGCCACGTGGGTGGCTCCCAGCGTTACGCCCTGATAAATCCGGACGTTATCACCAATGATGGTTGTTTCGCCAATGACAACACCCGTGCCGTGGTCGATGAAAAATGAGACCCCAATCCGGGCACCGGGGTGAATATCGATGCCGGTCTGGCCGTGGGCATATTCGGTCAGCATTCGGGGCAGCAGCGGCACGTTCAGCTGGCGCAGTTCGCTGGCCATGCGGTAAACGGCAATGGCGTAGAAACCGGGGTAAACGGCCATCACTTCTTCGACCCCCACGGCCGCCGGGTCGTTGTCGGCAATGGCGTGGGCATCCAGCAATAGGGTGTCATAAATGGCGGGTAGCCGGGCAAAAAAACGGCTGGCCAGGATGGCCGGTTCTTCGGCGAGGTTGTTTTCGAGGGGAGATAACAGGCACACCAACTGCTCATTCAACGCCCGGTAGGTTTGCTCAACATCCTGCGAAACCGACTGGCAATCCTGCGTAACCGGAAATAGCAGCCGCATGAGCTGATCGATAAACCGCCCCGCATCGGGCCGGGAGGGCAGTTTGTAGCGGTACTGCGTTCGCTGGGCCAGCAGGTGATCGAGGAACGCAGTGGTTGGGTTGGCGGTGGTCATACAGAAAAGGATAATGACGGATAAAAACTCCAGGCAAACAGGGGAGCACACACCCCGATCTGGGTAAAGATGCCACCAGTTGTTTTTTGTTTATAAAAAAAACAACTGGCGCAGCCAGCCCGAATTGTTGATTTTGAAACAAAATGCGGGCCGCAAAGTTCGGACGCAATTTCTGGAACCTTATTTGTATGCTAAAGCAGCATACCCCTGAACAAACTCATTATGTTTGGAAAAACACGCATCACATTGGCCTGTTCGCTGGTCGCAATGTCGGGCGTAGCCCTGCTGCTGTCGGCGGCCTGCAAAAAAAACAGTTCGCCCGCGTCTGCCATGCAGGTAACAGCAACCGCGCCAGCTGCGCTGAAAACCATCAATGCTTACCCTAATCTAACCTTCAGCGCACCCGTCGAATACACCTACGCCAATGATGGCACCAACCGGGTGTTTGTGGTGGAACAGGCCGGGCAGATTCGGGTGTTCGACAACAATTCTGGCGCGGCTTCGGCCCCAACGTACTTAGATATACGCAAAAAAGTGGCCTACGGGGGCGAGATGGGCTTGCTGGGCCTGGCTTTTCACCCCGATTTTGCCAAAAACGGCTTCTTTTTTGTCAACTACACCAAAGACAACCCCCGCGAAACAATCGTGAGTCGGTTTAAAGCTTCGTCGACCAGCGCAACGTCGGTGGAGCCGGGTTCGGAGGTGGTGCTGCTGCGGTTCAGTCAGCCCTATGCCAACCACAACGGCGGCAAGGTTTTGTTTGGGCCGGATGGCTATTTATACATTGCCACGGGCGATGGTGGCAGCGGGGGCGATCCGCAAAACAACGGCCAGAACCAGCGCAGCTGGCTCGGTAAAGTTCTGCGCATCGATGTCAACAGTACCGAAAAAGGCCACTACGGTATTCCTGCCGACAACCCCTTCCGCGACGGTAAGAACGGCGCACGGGCGGAGGTTTTTGCCTACGGACTGCGCAACCCCTGGCGGCTGAGTTTCGACGAGAAAGGGCAGTTGTGGGCGGGCGACGTGGGGCAGAACGCCATTGAAGAAATAGATATCATCAAAAAAGGCGGTAATTATGGCTGGCGTGTCAAAGAAGGTAACGCAGATTATAACGCCAAAAACACGATGGCCACTGACTTTATTCCGCCCGTCTGGCAGTATACCCATGAGAACGGCGACGTGTCGATAACGGGTGGATTGGTTTACCGGGGAAAAGCCAATCCGGCCCTGCGCGGCACCTACGTATACGCCGATTTTGCCAGTGGGCGCGTTTGGTCACTGACTCCTTCCAACGGCACCCAGACCCCCATTAACCGGGAAATTGTGGCGCGGACCGGTTCTATCTCGGCCTTTGGCGAAGATCAGCAACACGAAATGTTTCTTTGCGACCTCACGGGGCGTATTCTGAAACTGGCCCCCCGGTAAGTAAGCCGTATTCGCAGGAAAAAAACGATTGCCCGTCGCCCGAGCGACGGGCTTTTTTGTGGCTGAAGATCCGATCCAGCTATCGAAATTTTCAGGGCCGCTCAATTAGGGGTATCAGCCTGCCCTGGCTAAATGGTGCCGGTTGTTATGTATTTTTGCGGCATGGAAAAACCCGGTATGGATACACCCGGCACGACTATGCCCGGTAAGGACATCCTCAAAAGCGAACGGCTTACGCACCTCAACTACGACATTCGGGGGCCGGTCTACGAAAAAGCCCTCGAACTCGAAAGCCAGGGCTATAAAATTATCAGCCTCAACATCGGCAATCCGGCCGCCTTTGGCTTCGACGCGCCCGACGAGATTGTACACGACATTATCCTTAACATGCGCAACGCGCAGGGCTATGCCGACTCGCGGGGGCTGTTTTCGGCCCGCAAAGCCGTCATGCACCACACCCAGAACATTGGCCTGCCGGGCATCACCATCAACGATATTTACATTGGTAACGGCGTGAGCGAACTCATCATGCTCAGTATGCAGGCGTTGCTTAACGAAGGCGATGAAGTCTTGATTCCCTCGCCCGATTACCCGCTTTGGACGGCTTCGGTAGCGTTTTGCGGGGGCAGGCCGGTGCATTACGTTTGCGACGAAGCCGCTGGCTGGAACCCCAACCTCACTGATCTGGAAAGCAGGATTACGCCCCGCACGCGGGCCATTGTGGTTATTAATCCCAACAACCCAACCGGTGCCGTCTACGACAAATCGGTGCTGAAGGGTATTGCCCGCATGGCCGAAGCCCACCAGTTAATTGTGTTCTCCGACGAGATTTACGACCGCATTTTGTATGACGGGGCCGTGCATCACCCCATTGCCAAACTCATCAGCGATACGCTTTGCATTACGTTGGGCGGGCTGTCGAAGAACTACCGGGCGGCCGGTTTTCGGGGGGGGTGGCTTATTCTGAGCGGGGCACGGCAGCGGGCCAAATCCTATATCGAAGGGCTGACCCTGCTGGCCAGTATGCGGCTGTGCGCCAACGTGCCCACGCAATATGCCATTCAAACCGCGCTGGGCGGCTACCAGAGTATTCAGGACCTGGTGTTGCCAGCGGGCAGGCTACACCGGCAAATCAAACTCGCCTGGGAGCGGATGGTGGCCATCCCCGGCATCTCGTGCGTCAAACCCAGGGGTGCATTATATATTTTCCCGAAAATTGACCTGAGCCAGTTTCGCTTCGCCGACGACAATGACTTTGTGCTCCAGTTACTGATTGAGCAAAAGGTGCTGGTGGTGGCGGGCAGCGGTTTCAACTTCACCACCCCCGACCACTTTCGCATCGTTTGTCTGCCCACCGTAGATGAGCTAACCCTGGCCCTGGACCGCATCGAAGCGTTTCTGGAAAGCCGCCGGATCGGAACGGCTTAGCGGAGCACTTTCTTCGCTTCGTCCCTCAAACCGCTCATACGTTCAGCCAGTAGGAAAGTTTCACCACCAGCGTCCGGTTTTTGCTTTGCAACGAACCCGGCAGGTAGTTTTCCGAATAAACCACAAACAAGTCCGACACGGGGGCATAACGCCACTGCAACCGCGCGTTGAGGTTGGTGTTGCGCGTCTGATTATTTAATTGCACAAACGTGGTGAGAAACAGGCTGCGCGAAAAGGTTAGGTCGACGCGTGGCCCAAGCAAGAGATAACGCGCTGATTTATAGGGCGCCGGAAGCCGAAGGTCGTTATATTCGGCGTTTACACTAACCGCTCCGTAGGGCTGAAACCGGTATTGTACCAGTGCCTGCACATTGCGGTTGGTCCCGTTGTAATAACCCCCGCCGTAGCCCTCCAGCTGCACATTAAACCGCTTGCGTTTGTCGGAACTATAAAAGCCGAATAAACCCTGCGTAGCATAGGACGACCCCGACGGTAGCTTCGGCCCTTCGGAATTGGTTGGGTCGAAACCAAAAAACAGGTAGCTGTAGTACCGGTAGTAACCCATTCCGCCCTCGGCCGTGTTGCGGGCCTGCACATTATAACCCACGTTGAACTCCCGATCCAGCAACCGACCATTGAGGTTGCGGATAAAGAGCATGTCGGTAAAGGGGCCGTGCGACACAATCCGGCGTTCGCCTTTCACGTAAAACGTCAGCGTCAGTTCGGGCGAAAACCGCCAGTAGCCCGGCCGGGGCGACAGGGTGTCTGTGCGGCTGCGAAACTGCTGGCGGGGCACAAAGCCAACATCGTTGATCTGGTAATTTTCGCCCACGTACTCCTGCGTCCAGGTAGCTTGCACATTTCGGCTGCTGTAGGCCAGGTTCAGTCCGTGCGTATGGGCATCGGCCAGCGTTTGCGGCCGGAATGACTTTGTGAAAAACGCTTTGCCACTCCAGCGATTGTCGGGCGTTTGTAGTTTGTATTCCAGCCCGGCCAGCCGCGTAAACCGGTCGCTGGGGTTCAGCCCGCCCTGCCGGTTCACCACAATGGCCGAGAGGTTGGAGCGACCAAAAATCTGCCGTTGCAACACGCCCACGGTATAGTTCTGGGGCATAATACCCCGGTCGGCCTGGCGGGCTGTTTGGGTGTTGAGCAGCCCGATGCGCCAGTTTTTATCTAATTTTCCGCTCAGCCGTGCGCCATACACCATGGGGTTTTGCACGATGAGGCCCGTGGTGGTGTCGCGCCCGATGCCAATGCGCCGACTGAAAAAAGGCCGGTTGCGTTCAAAACCGAAATCGCTGAAGAGGTCGTTGTTTTCCAGAAAAAACTGCCGCCGTTCGGGAAAGAAAATCTCGAACCGGTCCAGGTTAGTGACCTGCTGATCGACTTCGACCTGCGAAAAGTCGGGGTTCACCGTTAGGTCCAGGTTCAGCGCGGGCGTAATGCCAATTTTGGCATCGAAGCCGGTCGTGGGTTTATAGGTCTGCTGACCGCCCTGCCTGCGGTTGTCGGTCATGCGGCCGCTCAGGTAGGGGATCAGCGATATGTTAGGACCCACGCCGGGCAGCGGGGTCTCAAACCGAACGGTATCGGC
>JAYVAP010000037.1:0-2291 GCA_043750915.1 Spirosoma sp.
GGCAGCATCAGCCAAAAAATCGGGTTGGGCAGAGGGCGCAAATGTTCCCGCGCGTTGCTGAATAACCAACTGACCGGCCTGATCGCGGGCACCGCACAGAAATACATCGTCAAGCCCGTCGCCGTTCACGTCGCCAACGGCCATTTTGGGGCCATCGGTCGATGCCTTAAACGGCATAAGCGGTTCGCGGGTGAACTCGGCAAACTCATTTTCGCGGTGCGAAAGGCGCAGACGGGTGCTGTCTTCTGTAAAAATTGGTGGATACGGAGACCGAATGGCGTAGTTTTTTCCGTCCATTCGGGCATCCGATTGGCGCAGGGTTAGTTGCTGATTGGCCTTAACGTTGGCCAATTGCTGCATTTTTCCATCGGGCCAAATCACAATCAGCGAGTCAATGGTTTTGTGGTTCCCCAAGCCCGCGTGCAGCCAGGGCGACACCGACGACATGAACCCCCGAACCGGCTGTTGATGCAAAACCTGCAAAGAATCTCCGCCCGTGCGTAGAATCACTTTGGCTCCAACTCCCTGCGTATTCAGTTGATTACCAGTTAGTTTGATGGTCAAGTAGTTCTGCCCACCGTTCACCGTATTTTCGTAAACCCCGGCCTCGCTGTTCAGGTCGTTCGTGATAATATCAAGGTCTCCGTCATTGTCTAAATCGGCATACACGGCCCCGTTCGAGACGGTTTTTTCGGTAAAACCCCAGTCTTCCGATTTGTTTTCATACCGCAATTGTGGTCGGCCCGGCGTTCCGGTACCCCGAAACATAAAGTTGGCCACGGCACCGTCGGGCATTTGCTCAATAGCCTTTTGATCGGCAACTTTCTGGGCAAACACCGGTTGCATTTTATAAATCATCGTGTCGATGTCGCTCGACAAATATTTCAGGTAATCCAAATCGTTGGGGCGGTGCGGAATGCCGTTGGAAATAAACACATCCCGGATGCCATCATTATCAAAATCAGCCAGCAACGGAGACCATGTCCAGTCGGTTGACGATACCCCCGCAAAAATTCCCGCGTCCACAAAACGATCCTGTCCAACATTGATTTGCAGCGCGTTACGGCTATATTGATTATAAAAACCAAACTGAAGTTTATACTGGTAAATATCGAAAGCATCTTCGCCCAGCGACATTTTTTCGGTCACTTCGTCGGGCGGGTGCATATCCGAGGTGAACACATCGAGCCGACCATCATTGTTCACGTCGGCCACATCGCACCCCATCGAATACTTGCTGAGGTGCTTGAAATGATCCTTCACCTCTTCCTTAAACGTCCCGTTCTTCTGATTCACGTAGAAATAATCGTCTTCGTGAAAATCGTTGGACACGTAAATATCGTCCCAGCCATCATTATTAAAATCAGCCGTCACAACCCCCAGCCCATACCCCATTGCCGCGCCATAGATACCCGCCTGCGCGGAAACGTCAGTGAATCGTGGCGACGAACCGTTGCCCCCATCATTTCGGTAAAGATGGTCGCCCGCTTCGTTATCGCGAAAGCCCCGCGCCGATACTTTGTCGTAAGAACTGACACTGTGGGTAGCGGGAGTAAGCAAATAACAGTCGAGGTCGCCGTCGCGGTCATAATCAAAAAAGGTGGCTTGAGTCGAAAATCCTTCAAAATCAAGGCCGTACTCTTTTGATTTTTCGTCAAACACCGGCACACCATCCTTTCCCACACCCCGGTTTATGTAGAGTTCGTTGTGGCCTTTGCAGGATTTATACTTCCCCACCGCACTCACATACATATCGAGCAATCCATCGCCGTTCACATCGGCCATCGACACGCCCGTTTGCCAGGTTGCCGTGCCGCCCACGCCCGCTTTGTCGGTAACATCCTCAAATCGTAAACCTCCCTTGTTGAGATAAAGCGCGTTTTTTCCCTGACTCGACACAAAATAGACATCAAGCAACCCATCGTTGTTCAGGTCGCCCGTAGCCACGCCCCCTCCGTTGTAGAAATAAAGGTATTCCAGGATGTTTAACCGGGTGGTGTCACCAGTTTCCTCCAGCCTGTTGGCAAAGCTGATTCCGGTCTCCGTGCTGTTCTGTTTTTTGAAAAGGGTTGGCTTGGTCTGACAACTCCCAAGCCAGCAAGTGAGGACGATTAATGTACTTGTTACGAACTGTTTCATTTACCGTTGTTTTTCAGCGCAATCAATTGCGTTTTATCGTTGTTTTTTGCCAGCACAAACATCGTTTTCGCGCCAACCCGTATTTGGGCCATGTTTCGCACTTGCCCGTCAACCCACAAGCCCGACTGCACCGGCGATAACGCGCTAAACTG
>JAYVAP010000038.1:0-5527 GCA_043750915.1 Spirosoma sp.
GACGCCAATGCCTTCCTTGCCGTTGGCCATAAAATCTTCTTTGTTCCAGCGGTAGCTTTGCCGGCCCCACATCAGCGACCGTCCGCCCACGTGATAGCCGCGAATCCAGTCGACTTTACGGTTTTCTTTTTCGAGGTACGGGTTTTCTTTATCGTTCTCAAAATGGTGTCGCCATTCTTCATTGGCGGTGTAGCCGGTGCGCATGTTGGCCCAGTATTCCTCAGCCGCCATGGTCGTTACCCGGCCCCGGTGCGGAAACTCCCACGGGTCTTTGGTGGCTGTTACGTAGCCTTCAACGTGTTTAATGTCGCGGCCCCGCTCCAGCATGAGTACTTTCAGGCCCTTCTGCGTCAGCTCTTTGGCCGCCCAGCCACCCGAAATACCCGATCCCACGACGATAGCATCGTAGGTCATTTCTTTTTGTGCGTCGATATTAAGATTCATGATTAGAGAAGTCGTAGGAGTTTTAAGTCGCAAAATCCTGACAGGCAATACATTATAGACAAACAAAACCGTAGACTGCGCAGAACGTGCTGACGGCAGAGACTGACTGATTTATAAAGCCCAGGCTTTTTGGCCGGGTTTGAGCGGCACACAACCGTCGTAACGGCCCGGCACCGGCACATATTCCAGTGCTTGCGTACAACCGATTTCGGAGGTGAAATAGCCCGTCAGGGTCAGGTCTTTCAAAACCGTAAAAAACGGCGAATACCGTTCCATTTTGGCTTTTGGCACCTGCGCATCGGCCTGAACACCCGCCGTGGGAACACTGTTCATTTGGGCGGTCTGCTGTTTGGCATCGGCTTCGAGTTTCTTCACAATGTCGATCCGCTGGGTGGCATCGAGCCGGGCAAACGATTTTCCGTAGTTATCCTGGCTGAGTTTGTTGGTCTGGGCCAGGCCTTCCAGAAAACGTTTTTGATCGGCTTCTTTGTAGCAGTCTTTCATCAGCACGTCAATGATTTCGTTTACTTTGGCGGCTTTGGCCCCCGGCGTTCCCGTGGTTGGAATAATGGTTTCGGCCAGTTCTGCCACGGTTGCATCCTGATCGGCCGTAAAGAAAACGGGCTTGCCGGTCAGGCCGCGCCGTGCCGCCGAAGCCTCCAGCGTATCTGCCAGGGCAGGCACATCCATGCCGGGCAGCGTCATTGTAGCACCAGCCAGGGCGGCCACCCGCATGAGGGCGTCTCTTCTGTTCATGAGCAAGAGCGAGTTATAATTTCAGTTAGAACGATCAAAAGAAAACAAATATATAACAATCAATGACAGAATTGTGTGATTCGGAGATGGAATTTTTCGGTAGAACACCCT
The DNA here is from genome assembly GCA_043750915.1 of Spirosoma sp. Taxonomy (GTDB): domain Bacteria; phylum Bacteroidota; class Bacteroidia; order Cytophagales; family Spirosomataceae; genus Spirosoma. The sequence continues at coordinate 1,312 of JAYVAP010000038.1, forward strand.
CCAGACCTCACGGCAGGAAAGTTATCCCGATTGGGGCCTGATTATCAGCGGGCTATCGGCTGGGCTTGTACTGATTGGCCCGTTCATTGCGTTCGACCAGCGTCACTATTTCGACAAGGCGTTTGGCGCGTGGTGGGTGTTTTGCCGGGGGTCGCCTTCGACGTGAGCAGACATGCAGGAATGCCCCGTTTGGCCCATCGGGGAAAAGCCTCGAAAAGCTTTTCTGCGATGGGGACTATTGAAAACTTTGGGCGATACGTCTGATTGCTGGACAAAATGAATAGAAGCAAAGGTGAAATTGTTATCACTGTATGAAAAAAGACAGACAACCGCATCGTCCGCGTAGTCAGGCCACATAGTGCGTAACATCAATAATTAGTAATATTCTAAATCTCTAGCGCGTGCCGGAAGGTTTCTGAAAGCTATCTACTGGCTCAGGCGACTCATCGTAGCCGGGTGCAACAGACTTTCCTTTAGATAAATAGTTTTTTATTTCTGGGGGAAACCGGCATAGTTTGCTGCGGGAACGATATTGAACCAAAGGCGTGATCGGTTGACGGCCCAAAACCATACCCCACCAGCAGTTTATGTCCATGCCAGGTTTCCGAAGCTATCTGCCCACGCCCGAGCTGCGTCCCTACGTAAAATGTTACCTGTTGCTCGAAGCCGATTTCGGCCCGGGTGTGGTGCTGGACGCGGTTCCGCGTGGCTTGCCCGTGCTGGCTTTTTCGCTCCTGCCCGATCAACGCATACACTGGACCCGCCAGAAGGGCACACCCGCACTTGGCAAACCGGCTGTTATGGGGCAAACGACCCATACTGTCAGGTGCCTGATGTATGGTGTGCATAAAACCCTGTATGTTGTGTTTCAGCCAACGGGCCTGCACCCGTTTCTGCGCGACAGTATGCAGTTGCTGACCAATCGGGAGTATGCCGTGGATGAGTTTCCCTGGATTACCCGCGAGCCTGATCTGGCCGAACAATTGGTTCAGGCCACCACCGATGCCGGGCGCGTTTTGTTGATAGAAACACTGTTGGCTAAGCGGTTACGGCAGTTCAGAGACGCTACCACCAACCAAACGGGCGAGGTAGTTCGGCTAATCGATGCGGGCAACGGCCTCGCTCGTATTGAAGATGTAGCCACCTACTTCCGGGTGAGCCGCCGGAGTCTGGAGCGCCACTTTCAGGAGCAGGTTGGGCTAAGCCCCAAGCACTACGCCAATATTGTACGGTTTCGATTTGTGATGAGCCACCTCCATGCGAACCCAGACAGCTCCTGGCTCGATCTGACCCACCTGGGCAACTTCACCGATCAGTCGCACCTGATCCGGCATTTCCGCGAATTTACCGACTTGCCCCCCGCCCTGTTTCGCGCCCGCGACCATCGTCTCGACAAACTTTTTCTGGAAATGACGTAGCCTGTCGCATTTATCCAATGGTGTTTCCCGCCCGGCCTCTACCTTCGACTCATCCTTTACCAACCCTCCTGAAGGCCGGGCGGTACGGCTTGATTTACGAATGCGCTGTTTAGCAGATAAAAAGGAAACGAGTACTTACAGTTATAGAAACTGTAAGTACTCACGCCAGCAATAGCTTTACCTATTTTTAACTTACCGTGCCGCCCTAAAGGCAGGACACACGGAAGAATAATGTAAACTAAAATTAAGCGGGTACTTAAATAAATTAAACTTTACTCATTTTTTAACTAATAAAAACCAGTGAAAACACAGTTTTTTCTCCTTATTTTCTTCGTCGCCACCCACACAATGACGGCCCAAACAATAGTGGCCCCATTGATGGATACCAACGAAACGGCGATCCGCACGGTCATTGAAGCCGAGACCCAGGCGTATCTCGACCGAAACGCCGGTCGGCAAGCCGATTGCTGGGCCACCCACACCGGGCTGTCGCAACGCATCAGCTTAGAGAAGGGTCGCATCGTAGCCGCCAATGGCGATCAGGCATCGCTGCGCCGGGGTTTGCAACGCCGTTTTAAGGAGTTAGCCGGACCAGACCAGGCTGTTTTCGCCCATCAGGATTATCGGATCAGAATCAGGGGTGATGCCGCTTTTGTCACCTTCTGCCAGGTCATGCATTCGCCGGGCCGACCCGCCGATTATAGTCAGCAGGTGCGCTACCTCGAACACGAACAGGACGGGTGGAAAATTGCCCACTCGGGCGTGATGTATTACGAACCAACTCCGGAAGAGACTCAGGTCAGCCGGTTAAACGCCATGCTAAAGCCATGAAACGTTTTCTAAAAATTCTCAAATGGACCGGTATCAGTTTAGTTTCGCTGCTGGTGCTAACCGCGCTCGTCGTTTATATTGGCAGTGAATACAAACTCACCAGAACGTATAACAATGTACCGTTAGCGGCTATTACCGTGCCGCACGATGCAATTTCAGTGGCCGAGGGCAAACGTTTAGTGGGGTTTTATCACTGCGGCAGTTGCCACGGTAGCCACTTTGAAGGGCGCACGTTTTTGAAAGTTGATAACGTAGCAACGCTTATTGCGCCCAACCTGACAACTGTTATCCCTGCCTACTCCGATCCTGAACTGGCGCGGTTAGTGCGCCATGCCGTAAAAAAAGACGGCCACAATGCCTGGATGTTTGCCTCGGGAATGTATACGCCCGTTACGGACGGGGATTTGGGCAGGATGATTGGCTACCTGCGCAGCCTGAAGCCCGTAATTATGCCCGATACGCTGGGCGAAAACTCATTTGGCCCCATTGGCCGCGCTATCATATTGGCGGGCAAATTCCCGATCATGGCCGACCTGATTGACCATACAACACCCCAGGTGCTGGGGCAGGACACCACGCTCGTGGGCCGGGGCAAGTACCTGACCATGACCATTTGCAGTGGCTGTCATGGCGGGCCGGCCCTGCAAGGCAACAACGAACACGGCATGAACGCCCCCGCGCTGATTATTGCTACCAGCTACACCAGAAAGCAGTTTAGTCATTTGCTGCATTCGGGCGAGGGCAACCGCAAAAAGGATTGCGGCATGATGTCGGAGCTGGCCAGGGGTTTTTTGCATAACCTCAACGACCGCGAAACCAATGCTATTTACGCGTTTCTGCAAACGCTGCCGAATCAGAAAATAACCAGCCGGTGACTTTAGCTTAGCCTACGATTATAAGCCCTACAGCTGGAAAATGATGTTTATGAACCCATCATTACGCTCGCATTGCTGCAAACAAAGCCCAGCATCACCAAGCCCGTGCCTACGCCAACCAAGTTTGCCAAAGCCGGTTACTTCCCGATGACGTATAGCATTGAGCAAGTCGGCGACGATATTCAGATCAGTATGGATGAATTTATGATTATGCAGCAATTCATACTTCGTCAAAAAACTGATTGAATCCTTTTAACCGAAGTGCCTCCGTCAGCACGGTATCACGGGTCCAGAGGGGCGCGTTTAATTCGACCGACAAAGCCACAAATGGAATGTCTTTTAGGTCAACGTCTTTACTAAAGCCATTCGGGAAACCGCCGAAACCCGCTACATGGAGAAGCTAAACGGCGCGTGGAAAATCGTGAACGTATCGGTGGTGCCAAAACCGGCCAGATAATCAGGCTTCGTCCAGCCAGGTTTCAATCTGCCGCCGGATGAAGCGCAGCGCCTGAAAAATGGTGAGCAAATCGGATTGGGTCGCTATGAATGCATCGCTGATGGCATAATCGGTGCCGGTCAAGACAACAAAAAACCAGTTTCGGCCCAGCACATAACAGCCGTAAACAGGGTGTTTGAGAGCATTGATGGCTTGCGCGACCAGCATCGCGGCTAAGAGTTGGCCTTTAGGATCGCCTTCACGCCGGCTTTCCTGCTTGTATTCATGAATGCAGAAAAACGGCTCGGTTGGTATCTGAAAACCCGTGGCAACCACCATATCAACTGTACCATAAAGCCGGATGCTGTTAAGGGTGGCCGAGAGTGGCCGGTCATAAAAGGTACGAAAAGAAGGGCCTTCTAACTGGACTAAATCGAGCAGTTGACCAATAAATTTGACTTTCAGTTCCTCTTCGTTCCAATAGTCAGCATTGGCAAGGAGGTTTGTACGAAGCTGTTCGAGCCGAGTTTGTTCAGCTTCAGTAATGGGTTCGTTTGCCGACAGCCACGCATCGAGCAACGACGACGACGATAACCGAACCAGCCCAAACGTCTCGTGCAGTTCCTGAGTGAGCCAGTATTTGAAAGATTTTGTTT
>JAYVAP010000039.1:0-2533 GCA_043750915.1 Spirosoma sp.
CCGCTCTGCCTTTAGGACGGCCTCTACCGAGCCTTGCTTGCGCGAAAGCCCACGCTGGCGCAAGCAAGACTCCCTTCAGGGCGGGGGGTTAAGCCAATAACCGCTAAAACTTAAATGAATAACTGACCGATGGAATAACCGGAAACAGGCCACGCCGGTACAGCTTAGTCGATACCTGACCACTACCTTCCGACATGCGCCGGGACTCATAATAAAATGGGTTTACGCGGTTATAGACGTTATAGGCGCTGATTTCCCACTGACGCTCACCCCAACGCTTGGGCTTTTTAAACTGAATGCCCAGATCCATCCGATGATACGGGGCCGCCCGGAAACTATTAATCGCCCCAAACTGACTGACTGAAACGGGGCCGGAGGAATTTGTGAACGTATGCTCTTTCAAATCGGACTTTGCCACGGGAATAGTCAGCGCATTACCCGTACCATAAACAAACACGAGCGAGCAAGTAATACGGGGCTTGAGCTGATAAATGCTTACTACCGACAAATCGTGCCGACGGTCGTAGCGCGGAAAGAATTCCTTGCCCTCATTCAGATCGGCAAAACGGTGGTGTATCCACGAGAGCGTGTAGCCCGCCCAACCCGATAACCGGCCCGTTTTACGTTGCACCAACAGCTCCGCCCCATAGGCCCGGCCCTGCCCGATGGTCACGTTCTCCTGCCAGTCTACGGCACTCGTTCGTTGGGCGTCGGGGCCAATATCGAGCAAAAGAAAGCTGGCCCCTTCCCGATACCCAACAATACGATTCATTTTCTTGTAAAAGGCTTCGGCCGTTATCGACAGGTTATAACGGGGAACGTCTTTGGCCATACCAATGGCAACCTGATCGGCCCGTTGCGGAGGAATCCGTCCGGTCGACGGCACCCACAAATCGGTGGGCAAACCCAAACCCGAATTGGATAGTAACTGAACGTACTGATTCATGCGGGCATAGGAAACTTTTAAGGCCCAAAGCTCGCCGAATCGTTGACTTGCCGATAAGCGTGGCTCCAGATTGGCGTATACCTTGCCGTCAACGCTGAAACTACTGAACCGAAGCCCGCTGTTGATGGTCAGCGCAGGGGTTGGCTGCCATAAATCTTCGACATAAAAACCGGTTTCTACGGCGTTAATGGGGGTGTTCTGAACGCCACTCGTGTCGGCGCGGGTATCTTTAAGCACCACCGCGTTGGGCGTAAATCGGTGGGCTGTAACCTGCCCGCCAAATTTCAGACTGTGTGCCCGTCCCGGCAGGTAATCGAAATCTACTTTGGCCGATACATCACGAATACCCGACGAATATTGAAGCGAGTAAAAGCCGTCTGACTCGTTCTGCTGGTTGAAAACTGTGAAGTCGTACCGGCTCAGAATCAGGGCGGTATTGGCAAAAAGCTTCGGGGAGAACAAGTGATTCCAGCGCAGCGTGCTTGTCAGGTTTCCCCACCGAAAGCCGTCTTCCCGTTTCGATCCGGCCGTGTTGTCGGTAAATCGAAATACATCGCGACCGAGGTAACCACTCAGATACAGGCGGTCTTTGGGGCCAAGATCGACGTTTACTTTCGCGTTCAGGTCGTAGAAAAATGCGGACGGAAACTCACCTCCCGATAAAGGACGCAGGATAACATCGGCATAGGAACGGCGACCCGACACCAAAAACGACGATTTGTTTTTGCGCAGTGGTCCTTCGAGTGTAAGCCGGCCCGACAGTAGGCCGATGCCACCCTCGCCGTGCAGTTTTTCGCGGTTGCCTTCTTTCATCTGCATCTCCACAACCGACGACAGCCGCCCCCCAAAACGGGCGGGAAAACCGCCTTTGGTCAGCTCCACCCGGCGGAGTGCATCGCCATTGAATACCGAAAAAAAACCAAACAAATGGTTGGCATTATAAACAACGGCATCATCGAGAAGCAAGAGGTTCTGGTCTGGCCCACCCCCCCGAACATACAAACCCGTTGTGCCCTCGGAGCCTTTCTGAACGCCCGGCATCAACTGCAGGGCTTTTATAATATCTTTTTCTCCCAGTAAAAGCGGTATTTCTTTGAGCTGGCGTATCGGCACCGACACTACACTCATGCGATTATCTTCGTTAACGGGCTGGGCCTGCTCACTCAGTACCGTCACTTCGGCTAAGTTGGTCGCCTGCGGTTGTAGTTCTATCGTTATGGGGCGTTCTGAAACGGCGGAAAAATACTGTTTCCTGGTTTGAAACCCCACCAATCTAAAAACAATTTCTACCGGCTGACCCGATGGGAGCGGCAGCGAAAAGAAGCCGTAGTTATTGGTAAGGGTGCCAGTTTTGGAGCCGGATATCTGAATGGCTACGCTTGCCAATAACTCGCCACTGCCTGCTTCGCGCACATAGCCGCTCAGCGTTACGCGCTGCGCCTGAGCCGCCAATATCGACCCGTAACACAACCACAACAGGCCAATAAACCGGCAAAAAAAACGCAACATGGCCGGGTGCTTACTTAGTAGCTGAATACTGAATGAACTGGTAGCCGGGCATGCTGCCCTGTAACTCCCGGCGCAGCA
>JAYVAP010000040.1:0-3898 GCA_043750915.1 Spirosoma sp.
TGCTCTAACAGGCCAGCTTGATACATGTCTTTAGTCTGCATAAAACCCCTAAATTAGCTTAATTTTTACCTAATCACACTTTTACTGAGTTTTCAATAACTTATAATAAATATTCCTGCGGTGGGTTTTGATTGTTTCGGCCGATACGAAAAGCTTCTCAGCAATCTGGAAAGTAGATAAGCCGTTTCGAATCAACCGGATAATTTCGATCTCTCGAGGGGTCAGGCTGAACTGTTTAACAAATGGGTCCGTCTCCCGCGTGTCCGTAGCCCGTTCGTTCGGTGGATGATCAAAAAAAACGTTTCCGCTGATGACTCTATTCAGACAGGTTATCAGCCGTTCAGAAGAAGCACTTTTGAGCAAGTAGCCAGCAACCCCTACTTCTTGTAGCTCCTCAATCAACTTTTGATAGCTGTACATCGTAACAATAATAACCTTGACGCAAGGAAACTCCCGCCGAAGCTGCTGGGCGATATCGACTCCGTTTCGATGGGGTAGGTTAATATCTAACAGCACTACATCCGGCTGGTGCTGATGGACCACCGGGATTACGTCACGCCCATCGTATACCTGGGCGATGACAGTGAACCGCGAATTCGCGTTGCTCAACAAGGTACGTAAGCCATCGCTGAAGAGTTGATGATCGTCAGCAATCAGAATTGTCGTTAACTCACCGTGATGCTCCATGACTTGTATCGTGAATTTAGCAGGGTAGGATTAAGGTGACAGTAGTCCCTTTTGGGCCGGAATCGACCACCAGGTCGCCTTTCAGATAAGCAGCCCGGGAGCGAATATTTCGCAAACCTGCTCCGGCAGGCGGGCGGGGGGAGATAGAATAGCCCAAACCATCATCTTCTACCAGCAGGATTATCTGTTCGGGATGAAAAATTAACTGGACCGTTATGGTACGCGCCCGGGCGTGTTTAAGGGTGTTGTTGACGAGTTCAACGGCGATGCGGTAGATGATTAGTTCGGTTTCTAATTCAAGCCGACGTTGTTCACCGAAAGTAATAAACAGAAAATGGGGGGTACTACTGGCTTCCAGTTGTCTGATGGCTTCGCGTAGAATTTCAGTCAATCCCAGTCTACTGAACTCAGGCGGCATCAGATTATGAGAGATAAAGCGCAGATCACGAATGGCCTTTTCCATCAGGCGGATGGGCGTTCGCAATTCACTAACGGAAACGGGCAGCGTTTCCAACTGGCCCTTTATAGTCGATAGTGTAGCCCCCAGGTCATCGTGAAGATCGGCTGCCAGGCGCTGTCGCTCTTCTTCCTGGGCCTGTAAAACACGCTTCAGATCGGCGCGCTGGCGACGGAGTCTGATGGCGGTATAATACCGGATGCCTAGCCCACTCACCAACAGGGCAGTTAATAGGGCAAACAGGCGAAACCAGGTGGTTTGCCACCACGGGGGGCTAATAATGATTGTCAGCCGGCACTCAGCCCAGGGACCGGCCGCGTTAGCGCCCCGGACAATGAATTCATAGGCTCCCGGTGGTACCTGAAGATACGAAGCCGTGCGTTCCGGACCCGCTACGTGCCAGTCTGTTTCGTAGTTCGCTAACTTAAACTGGTGCCGGTTCAGCTCTGGACTGCGGTAATCCACGTAAGCGAAGGCAAAAGACAACGTGTGCTGATCATGACTCAATACCAGTTGCTGCCGGGATGGAGCGGTAGGAGTCTCCGCAGAAACGGTGGTGGGGGTAAGGGATAATCCATTTACGCGAATATCCGTCAGCACCACCTGAGCAGGCTGGACGGTGTTTTTGACACGGGCTGGATAGAAGGCATAATACCCCATGCGATCGCCAAAAAATAGTTGGCCATCGGGCGCTTTGTAGCCCGAAAACTCCCACAAGGTGCGTCCATCGACCCCTTGTAACCGACCATAGCGGCTCGTAGCTCGGCGAAGTGAATCGTATTTTAGAATCCCCAATAAATCAGTAATCCACAGGTTGTTGTTGTCGTCTAACTGGATGCTGGTAATATCCCTGGGGCTATTGACATCGTTGGGAAAGGCGGGCCGAAACTGGTCGGACTTGCGGTCGTAGCGAAACAGGCCACCCACCCCGCCTACCCAGATCACACCCTGATGGTCTTCAATCATTCCCGTTACCCGAAAACCGGATAGGTATCGACGAAACGAACGGGAGGCCCGGTGGTATCGGTTTACGCCCCCTTTAAAGTACCCCCCCGCCCACAGGGTGCCCCCCCGCTCTTCGAGCAGGATGGGAATGCCATCGTCGCTTAGTGTCGTTGAATCGAGTGGATTATGTCGATAATGAGTAAAACGGCCCGTCACTGGATCAAATTCGTCAAGTCCCTGGGTGGTGCCGAGCCAGAGTTTACCATACCGATCCTGGCGAATCACATGTACGTTGTCGGTAATCAATGATGTATCCGCTTTGGCACTGTGCGGATAGTGATAAAATCCGTGCGTTATAGAATCAAATCGGCTCACCCCTCCTCCTTTGGTCCCGATCCAGACGACGCCCCGCCGGTCCTGGTATACTTCGCGAATATCGTCGCTCAACAAACTGATTGGATTGTTCGGATCATGCCTGAACCAGCGCGTTTTCCCCTGATCCTGACAGATTAACCCGTTAGCCGTCCCTATCCAGCGCTTCCCTGATCGATCCTGTAGAAAAGCGTGAACCGCTGTGCCCATGGGTGTAAACGGAATGACCGGGTTAGTCGGCACAAGCCGGTACAGGCCACCATCGAACGTACTGACCCAATGGACGCCGTCCCGTGAGGTAAAAAACGCCCACGGGCCATTTTCCTGCAGTGCATTGGCCTGGCCAGGCTGAGCTTCCCAATGCTGTAGCTGACGGCGTATGGGGTCGTAGCGGTTGAGTCCATTCTTATATGCGCCAATCCAAACGGCTCCCTGCGCATCACCCTGAATGAAGGCTACCCCGTCGCTTTCGCGAGCCGCGCGGTTCTGCAAATAAGGGCGGCTCAAGCGTTGGGGATACCGATCATTATAAGGATAGCGGGGGAATTGGCCCCGTTGTCGGTCCAGGGTATGCAGGCCATCACCATAGGTACCCACCCAAAACGTACCCTGACGGTCCTCATAGATGGCCCGCACCTTATTGTCGGCCAAACTATGGGGGTTGTCAGGCTGGTGGAGGTAACGGGTAAACGTCTGGGTAGTAGCCTCGAACCGATTTAGACCCCCTGCACCGACCGGGCTCTGGCCCCATTCACTGCCAGTACCCACCCATAGTTTGCCTGACCGGTCTTCATAGAGAACCCTGACCTGGTCGTTACTTAAGCTGCCGGGATTCGCTGGATTGTGCTGATAACGGGTAAAGTGCCCACTACGCCTATCCAGCCGGTTAAGCCCTCCGTGTGTACCGATCCAAAGGGTACCGTTTTTGTCTTCCAGGATGGCAGTTACCTCATCGTGGCTCAGGCTGGATGACTGGCGAGGATCGTGGCGGTAATGGGTAAAGTGCCCTGTCGCCAGATCCAGCCGGTCAAGGCCTTCGCCCATCAACCCGATCCAGACATAACCTTGTCGATCACAATATACCACCTCCGCTTTGTCCCCCCCAAGGGAGTTTAGATTAGTAGGATCGTGGCGGTAAGCCCTAAATCGGTAGCCGTCGTATCGAAAAAGCCCCATGCCTCCCAGCCATATTTGCCCTTGCTTATCCTGGGCGATGGTGGTTAGGCGCACCCAGTTGATACCTTCCGGGGGAATGACGGGATAAATCAGGTGGGATTGCCCGTAGCCCGTACCGGCAAAGAAAGCCAGGCAAAACAACAGCCGGTGTAATAAGTAGGCGGGAAGACTGGGCCAGTTCACATGAGTTGACATCGCTCTTTCATCAGAGTTAATTACTGTCCCAAAACTACCGGCTTCTGTACTTTGTAAAAATACCCA
>JAYVAP010000041.1:0-2687 GCA_043750915.1 Spirosoma sp.
TGCTCTAACAGGCCAGCTTGATACATGTCTTTAGTCTGCATAAAACCCCTAAATTAGCTTAATTTTTACCTAATCACACTTTTACTGAGTTTTCAATAAAGTAGAATTCTATCAGGGTGCTACAAAACTGGGCGAAGATACCTCCAGCCCGTATGCCTATACCTGGACGAATGTGGTTGCCGGAAGCTACCAGCTGACTGCAGTCGCAACCGTTCCAGACGGTTCCGTCACTACCTCGCCGGCAGTCGGTATCACCGTCAGAAATGTTGATCTGCAATCGCCTACAGCACCAACAAACGTTACTTCCTCGGGAATTACCACCAATAGTTTCGTTCTGTCCTGGGTAGCTTCGACCGATAATGTGGGTGTAACAGGTTATAATGTGTTTATAAACGGTGTCATGACGGGGGGCGTCGTTACCACAACATCACTGAGCCTGACGGGCCTCAGTGCGTCGACGAGTTATGCCGTGACGGTTAAGGCCAGGGATGCTGCCGGGAATACCTCAGCCGCAAGTGCTACCCTGGATGTGAAAACAACGTCACCAGCCGACGGTACGGGTACCATCATCCGCGAGTTCTGGAATAACGTTACCGGTGGATCCGTTGCTGATATCCCCCTGGCCCAGCCCGTTAGCGGCACCGCCGTGCTGACCTCGCTGGAAGGCCCCACCAACTGGTCCGATAACTACGGCGACCGCATCCGGGGATACGTGATCCCATCTACCACCGGTGCCTACACTTTTTACGTAGCCGGCGACGACAATACCGAACTTTACCTGAGCACCAACGACAACCCCGCCAGCAAAACCCGCATCGCCTTTGTGAGCGGCTGGAGCAACCCCCGCGAGTGGAACCGGGAAACGAGTCAGCAATCGGTAGTGATTAACTTGGTGGCCGGGCAACGCTACTACGTGGAAATACTGCACAAAGAAGGCGGGGGCGGAGACAACGTAGCCGTGGGCTGGACCGGACCCGGCATCCCCACCATCACCGTCATTGGCGGAGCCAACATTGCGCCTTTCGTAATAACCACACCCGTTACGCCCCCGCCCGTTGTGACGGGCACGGGTACCATCATCCGCGAGTTCTGGACCGGCGTAAGCGGCACATCCGTTTCTAACATCCCCCTGACCCAACCCGTTAGTGGAACAGCAGTACTGACCACCCTGGAAGGACCAACTAATTGGGCCGACGATTACGGCGACCGCATCCGGGGATACGTGATCCCATCTACCACGGGTGCCTACACCTTTTACGTAGCCGGCGACGACAATACCGAACTCTACCTGAGCACCAACGACAACCCCGCTAACAAAACCCGTATTGCCTTTATGAGCGGCTGGAGCAACCCCCGCGAGTGGAACCGGGAAACGAGTCAGCAATCGGCAGTAATTAACTTAGTGGCCGGGCAACGCTACTACGTGGAAATACTCCACAAAGAAGGTGGTGGCGGAGACAACGTAGCCGTGGGCTGGACCGGTCCCGGCATTGCCACCATCACCGTCATTGGCGGAGCCAACATTGCGCCTTTCGTAATAACCGCACCCGTAACGCCCCCACCCGTCGTGACGGGCCGAATTATCCGCGAGTTCTGGAATAACGTTACGGGGCAGTCTGTCAGTGACATCCCCCTCGCCCAGCCCGTCAGCGGCACCGCCGTGCTGACCTCGCTGGAAGGCCCAACCAACTGGGCCGACGATTACGGCGACCGCATTCGGGGATACGTGATCCCATCTACCACGGGTGCCTACACCTTTTACGTAGCCGGCGACAATAATGCCGAACTCTACCTGAGCACCAACGACAACCCCGCCAGCAAAACCCGCATTGCCTTTATCAGCGGCTGGAGCAACCCCCGCGAGTGGAACCGGGAGACGAGTCAGCAATCAGGAGTGATTAACTTAGTGGCCGGGCAGCGCTACTACGTGGAAATACTGCACAAAGAAGGCGGGGGCGGAGACAATGTAGCCGTGGGCTGGACCGGTCCCGGCATTGCCACCATTACCGTCATTGGCGGAGTCAACATTGCGCCTTTCGTAGTTAGTGGTGGTGCCCGGCTGGCGGCAATGTCTGAATTAACGGTGCGCGTGTACCCTAACCCGGTGGGGGAGGAATTCATGGTATCGGGACTGGCCGAGACTTCAACGCTGGAGATTGTTAGCCAGGACGGACGCGTTCTTAAGCGGCATGAGCAAGTGGCCGATCAGAGCCGCGTGGCGACCGGCGAGTTGAGAACAGGATTGTACCTGGTCCGGATTACCAACTCCTTACAAGGCGTGGTGACTCAGAAAATTATTAAACAATAGGGCTTTGTTGCATGGCTCCTGACCACCATTTTGAAGTAGCTAAGAGTCGGCTTAGGAGACTGCTTTAGTAGTCAGTTACGACGCTATCGTTTACTTATTTTGTTCATTCCGACTCATGCACAGTGCAGAAACTGGTGTCGATTAGGCTCATCAGGAGCCATTCAACAAAGCCCGACATAACTAAACAAAATTTGTAACTGATCTTACGCAGGGGATGCTCATAGGGATCAAAAAAAGCCTTTTGGGTAGGTTCTGAAGGTCCTTTCGGCAAAAAGTCAGCTAAGAGTTATGCAACAAAGTACTCTACCCTGCTAAAATAATCTGCTGACTATGAGACAGTTGCCGTTTTATCCACATCAATAACTGTCTTAGCAGGAGC
>JAYVAP010000042.1:0-2119 GCA_043750915.1 Spirosoma sp.
CAAACCTGGAACGCCCCTACCGCACACCGGCTCTGCCCGTAATTGCAACACTCGGCATCCTGGCTAACTTGTACCTGATGTGGAACCTGCGGCACGATACAAAACTCACTTTTGTGGTATGGTGTGCACTGGGCTTGATCGTTTATTTCCTCTATAGCCGCCGTAACAGCAACCTGAATAAACCCCAGGAGTAAACACCCATAGGATAGGATACACCAAACAGCTCCCGGCACTTTATCGGGAGCTGTTCGTTTTTATAATTCTGACCATCCGGCCCAAAAGCCCTAATTTTGTGCTGTAATGAGCGGACAGGAACTAATTGGATATGCGTCGGCTATTGTGGTTGGCTTAGTCATTGGCATGGCCGGGGGCGGGGGATCAATTCTGACAGTGCCCATCTTCGTGTATGTGTTTGGTGTGCCAACCATGCTGGCCACAACCTATTCGCTGTTTGTGGTCGGGTCAACCTCGCTGGTCGGATCAATTAATCACCTCGTTAAAAAGCGGGTCGACCTGCGCGTGACAGCGGCTTTTGCCCTGCCCTCCTTCGTATCGGTCTATCTGAGCCGGCGGTTTCTGGTGCCCGCGCTCCCCGATCCGCTCTTCCGGCTGAACAGTTTTGTATTGCCCCGAAGCGAAGCCATCCTGTATTTCTTTGTGATTGTGATGATTCTGGCCGCCCGGGCCATGATTCGCAGCGACAGCCCCGAACGCGGCCCGGCTGCCGACGGACGACCGCGCTATGGCACGCTATCGCTCGACGGGCTGGCAGTGGGCTTGCTCACGGGCACGATTGGCGCGGGGGGCGGATTTCTGATCGTGCCCATGCTGGTGCTGCTGGCCGGATTACCGATTAAACGCGCCGTGGCAACGTCGGTATTGATTATTGCCGTCAACTCGTTCGTTGGTTTCCTCGGCGACATCAATCAGACGGACCTGAACTGGAATTTTCTGCTGCCATTCACGGGTTTATCAATCACGGGCATTTTCCTGGGCATGTATCTGGCCCGCTTTGTAGCACCCGACAAACTTAAAAAAGGATTTGGCTGGTTTGTGCTGACCGTGGCAGGCTACATGATTGTGAAAGAAACCCTAAAACACGCACTTTAGCCCGCGTTTTCCGGTAGATTTCGGACAACCTGCCACGGAAAATATCTCCAGAGCGGCCGTTTTTAAAAAGACAAAACGGGTTAGAGCCCGTGTTACCTATGGTTATCGAACAACTTTATACGGGCTGTCTGGCGCAGGGAGCCTATTACATTGAAAGTGCGGGCGAAGCAGCCATCATTGATCCGCTTCGTGAAACGGCACCCTACGTGCGCAAAGCCCAGAAAGCAGGTGCCACCATCAAATATGTGTTCGAGACGCACTTCCACGCCGATTTCGTGTCGGGGCACCTGGACCTGGCCCATAAAACGGGTGCCCAAATCGTTTATGGTCCTAAAGCCCACACCACTTACCCCGTGCATCACGCCACCGACGGCGAAACGTTCAGGCTGGGTAACATAACCATCAAAGTGCTGCACACGCCCGGCCACACCCTCGAGTCGACAACCTACCTGCTCCAGGACGAAACGGGCCGGGATCATGCCATTTTCACCGGCGATACGCTGTTTATCGGCGATGTGGGCCGACCAGATCTGGCCATAAAAGGCGATCTGGATGAGCGTGACCTGGCAGGCATGCTCTACGACAGCCTGCAAACGAAAATTATGCCCCTTGCCGACGATGTGATCGTGTATCCGGCCCACGGTGCAGGCTCGGCCTGTGGCAAGAACATGAGCAAGGAAACCACCGATGCACTGGGAAACCAGAAACGGTTTAACTACGCGCTGCTGGCCAAATCGAAAGCCGAGTTTATCGATAAAGTGCTCGATGGCCTGAGCACAGCCCCGGCTTATTTTGCCGAGAATGCCCGGCTCAACAAAGAAGGGTATGAACCCATCGACGCGGTGATGAAACGAGGCAGTCAGACCCTGACACCCAATGAATTCGAAGCCGCTGTGAACGAAACGGGTGCGTTGGTGCTCGACGTGCGCGACGCGGCTGATTTTGCCAGGGGCTTCATTCCCAACGCCATCAATATTGGGCTGAACGGTCAGTTTGCCCCCTGGGTTGG
>JAYVAP010000043.1:0-8702 GCA_043750915.1 Spirosoma sp.
CCAGTTCAGTAGATTTAGCTGGCGTGTCTCCAGGCAGTGGAGCGGGCGCAGGGGGCAATCAAAGGATGTGGATGGCAACAGCGAACAGTTATACCGCGAAGTAGACAAAATTCTGGTACGGGCCTCCGTCGTGACGGGCTTGTTTATGGGTTTGATTTCGCTGTTGTTTTATGAGGTGATCGACGCGCGGCCGGAGCCGACGGTGGCCACTTTTTCTTTTGGGATGGCTTTCGTTTTCACCATGTCGATCTGGATGTTTAATATCTACCTCAACAATCGCCGGGGCTTATCCATGTTGTACCAGTTCATTAACCCGGCCTATGAATTTGGCGGGCGGGTCATCCTCTGTCTGCTCCTGAGCGAGGGACTGCTGCGGGTCTGGACCGGGCTGGATGTGTTTTATGGTATGGAAAGCACCGATACCGATAATATTATGGGGGTGCTGCAGGTTCGGGGCTTGCTCATTGTGGCATTCTCCCTGATTACTACCTGGGGCGTCGAAAAAGCATTAGCGCAACAACAGGCGATGGGATTAATATCCAAATTGAAGGAAGAGAATTTTCAGGCTAAGTACGAGGTACTCAAGCAGCAGATAAACCCGCACTTTCTGTTCAACTCGCTCAACATTCTGAAAGGAATGATTCGTACCGGACACGAAGATGCCGAAGAATACCTGATTAAACTGGCTGGCGTATACCGTTATATTTTACAGAGCAATGCCAAAGAAGACGTGCTGCTGGCCGACGAGCTGCTTATGCTCGAATCGTATCATTATATGCTCAAAAACCGCTTTCGCAATGCCATCGACCTCACCATTGATCTCTCGCCCGAAACCCGCCGGTCGGTATTGCCGCCCCTCACGTTTCAGATGCTGATGGAAAACTGCGTGAAACACAACGTCCTGAGCCAGAGCCGACCCCTGCGCGTGAGCCTGACCGAACAGGATAACCACCTGCTGTTTTGCAACAACCGGCAACCCAAACAGTCGCTGCTGTCGGCCAATCACATTGGCCTGAAAAACCTCACCCGGCGCTACGAGTACCTGTGTGGAATACCCCTGATAGTGGAGCAGGATGAGTTTTTTTTTACCGTTTTCTTACCCATTATCCCACCCGGTCATGACCGTTCTAATCCTGGAAGATGAGGCCATCACGGCCGAGGAACTGCGCCATTATGTGGGCGACATCGACCCCACCATTGAGGTGCTGGCCTTGCTGGAAACGATTGAAGAGGCCGTCTGTTTTCTGAATACGCACGATAGCCCCGACCTTATTTTTTCCGATATTCAGCTGGCCGACGGGCTGAGCTTCGAGGTCTTTGAGCAGGTGCCGGTTCGCTGCCCGGTCATTTTCTGCACCGCCTTCGATGAGTATGCGCTACAGGCTTTTTCAACCAACGGTATCGACTACGTCCTCAAACCCTTCGACCGCAAAGCCATTGCCAGCAGCCTCAGTAAGTTCAGAATGCTGCAGACGGCTTTTCAGGGTACCGCGTCGGACGGTCCTGGCCAACCGATGCTGAACGAGCCGCTTCAACGACTTATTGATGAACTGCGACCAACCCGGCGGTCCAGTTTTCTGGTCAACTACAAGGGAAAATATTATCCCGTACCGGTGAGTGATATTGCGTTTTTTTATACCGAAAATGAGATCGTCTGGCTGCATAAATTATCCGGCGAGAAATACGCCCTGAATCATACCCTCGATGAGTTGGAAACGCTGCTCGACCCGGCCTGTTTTTACCGCGCTAACCGACAGTTTATTATCTGCTACAAAGCCATTCAGGAATTTGAACCTTATTTCAACCGTAAACTGGTCCTTGGGCTGCTGCCTGCCCCACCCGAACCGGTTCTGGTCAGCAAAGCCAAAGCAGGCGACTTCATGCGCTGGTTAGAGCAACGCTAAAAATTCAGCAGCGTTGACCCACGCTTTAGCCCGCCTGACCCGGCATATTGCCCGCTTCGCCGGGTTAAATGCTACTCCTGGGCTGTGGCGCCCTACTTTTGAGACATTGGTAACCTACCAACTGCACTCAGGTATGAAACGAGTATTGAGGGGACTATTTTGTTTGCTTCTTAGCGGGCCGGGATTTAGTCAGAACTTGCCCACCACCGATTCGCTCGGGCTTACGCTGCCTCAGGCCGAAGAACAGTTTCGGCGGCACAACCTGTCTGTACTGGCCACGCGCTTGGGCATCGATGAGTATCGCGCCTATCAGGTACAGGCCAGGTTATTTACCAACCCAACAATTTATGTCGAGCAGATGCCCTACAACCGGCAAACCCGCGAGTTTATGCCCGTTGGTCAGGGTAATTCTGAGCAGGTTGTTCAGGTGCAGCAACTGCTGTTAATGGCCGGCAAGCGCAACAAGCAACTGGCACTGGCCGCTACCAACACCAAAATAGCAACCGACCGATTTGAGGATATACTGCGGACACTTTCGTTTCAACTGCGGTCGGCTTTTTATGACCTGTATTCTCAGCAGCAGGTCCTGAGCGTATATGAGCAGCAAATAAATACCTTATCCCAAACCGTTGCCCTCTTTCAACAGCAGTATGACAAAGGCAACGTACCCCTTAAAGACCTTGCCCGGCTCAAAGCCTACCTCTTTGGCCTCTCTGCCGAACGCCAGCAGCGACTTGCCCAGGTTGCCGACAATCAGGCCACGCTAACGGTGCTGCTCAATATAAATACCCAACAGCCCATCCGACCTGTGTTGGCTGATTTGGACAAAGATGACCAGCGCGACCCGGCCCGGCTCTCACTCGATAGCCTGATAGCTGCTGCCGAACGAAACCGCCCCGACCTGCGCGGCTACCGAGATCAGGTAACGGCCGAAGGGCAGAACCTGATCCTGCAAAAAGCATTAGCCGTTCCAGACCTGACCTTGCAGGGTACCTACGATCGTAATGCGGGCTATATCCCTAATTATTTCGGGGTGGGTGTAGGCATGGCTATCCCGTTCTTCAACCGCAACCAGGGCAATATTCTGGCGGCCCGCGTTCGCAGCCAGAGCAGCCAGCAGCTGGCCTCCGCCTACCAGCTTCAGATAAGGGGCGAATTACTGCGGTCGCTGACCAAAGCGCGACAGGCCCAGCAGTTATACCGCACTTTTGACCGGCAGTTTAACGGCGATTTCGGCAAACTCATCGAAGGTGTTACCAGTAACTACCGCAAACAAAACATTGATGTGGTAGAATTTCTGGATTTTTTCGATGCCTATAAAACAACCCGGATACAGTTTATTCAACTCCAGAACGACCGGACACAGCGACTGGAAGAACTCCGTTTAGCTGTGGGTGCCAATCCATTTGCCAATTAATTCACCCCGAAACGCCCCGTTTAACACCCAATGAAAACCTGTTGTATATCCCGTGCCCGCTGGCTGATGCTGCCCGCCCTGGCACTCCTCACCATAATGTTGCCGAGCGGTTGCCAGTCCGATCAGGCCGCCAGCAACACCCCCGCAAACGTCCCGGTCGATCTGCTCGCGTCGGCCAAATTCGATACCGCCCGACTGATACCCGTAACCAACGAAATTGTGCTGACGGGTAAGATTACCTTTAATCAGGATAAGGTGGTAAAGGTCTTTCCGCTGGTGGGCGGCCACATCGAAGCTGTTAAGGCCGACCTCGGCGACTACGTTCAGAAGGGGCAAACGCTGGCCGTTATCCGGTCGGGCGAGATGGCCGACGTGGAGCAGCAATCTGTGGCCGCGCGGGGGCAACTGGCCGTGGCCGAGAAAAACAGCCAGGTTACCGAAGACATGGCCAAAGGCGGGCTGGCTTCCCAACGCGACCTGGTGGCGGCCCGCGAGCAACTACAGGCAGCCAAAGGAGAGCTGAACCGAACCAACGAACGGCGTAGCATTCTGGGCGGGCGCGGCTCCTCGGTTTATACCGTAAAAGCCCCGGTGAGTGGATTTGTGGTTGAAAAAACAGCCGCGCCCGGCATGGAACTGCGCTCCGACGACCCCGAAAATCTGTTCACGATTTCTAACTTAGACCGCGTTTGGGTCATGGCCAACGTCTATGAATCAGACCTGGCCAACGTTCACGAAGGCGACCCCGCCCGCATCACCACCCTCTCCTATCCCGACCGGGTGTATCAGGGCCGGATCGACAAAGTATTCAACGTGCTGGACCCCGAAAGCAAAACCGAAAAAGTGCGTATTACACTTTCCAATGCCGACAATACACTCAAACCCGAGATGTTTGCCAACGTAACCGTTCAATATCCGGGCAACGACCGGCGCGTGGCCATCCCGGCCAAGGCCATCGTGTTTGCCGAAAGCCGCAATTTCGTTGTCGTCGTCAACGCGCAAAACCAGCCGGTAATACGCGAAGTAGACCCCTTCAAAACCATTGGTGCCACCACCTACCTGAACACCGGCCTGAAGCCCGGCGAGCGCGTTGTGACACAAAACCAGTTGCTGATTTACACGGCATTGGGCAAATAACCCGCCCGGCTCACTCACCGCTCCACCAGACTGCCTGATTTACTCACCAAGGAAACAGGCTGCTTTCCGCTAAAACACACCCGTTGGGTGATCTGACGTTTATGAACAAATTCATAAAAGGTATTCTTACCTTTTCGCTGAAGAATCGGTTTTTCATCTTTTTTATGACCGGGCTGATAGCCGTGGCCGGTTACGTGAGCTATCAGAATACGCCCATCGAAGCGTTTCCCGATGTTACCAACACCCGCATCACCATCATTACGCAGTGGCCGGGCCGCTCGGCCGAAGAAGTCGAGAAATTTGTGACCATCCCCGTCGAGATCGGCCTGAACTCGGTGCAGAAAAAGACCGACGTTCGCTCCACAACGCTCTTCGGGCTGTCGGTGGTAAATGTGATGTTCGACGATGGTGTAGACGATATTTTTGCCCGCCAGCAGATCAATAACCTCCTGCCGGGGGTGGAGCTGCCCGAAGGAGCCAAGCCCGATGTGCAGCCGCCCTACGGCCCCACGGGCGAGATTTTTCGCTACACCCTCGAGTCGCCAACCCGCACGGTGCGCGAACTGAAAACAATGCAGGACTGGGTGCTCGACCGCCAGCTGAAGAGCGTGGCCGGGGTGGCCGATGTGGTGAGCTTTGGCGGAGAAGCCAAAACCTACGAAATATCGGTGGACCCACGCCGACTGACCGACTACAATATTACGCCCCTCCAGCTGTATCAGGCAGTGGCCAACTCAAACGTTAACGTGGGGGGAGACGTGATCGAGAAAAACTCCGAGGCTTATGTGGTGCGGGGCATTGGCCTGCTGCGCAATCAGCGCGACATCGAAAATATTTTGGTTAAAAACGTGAATGGAACGCCCATTATGGTGCGCAACCTGGCGCAGGTGTCCGAATCGGCACTGCCGCGCCTGGGGCAGGCCGGGCGCGACAAACGCAACGACGTGGTGGAGGGCGTGGTGGTTATGCGCAAAGGCGAAAACCCAACGGAGGTGATCGAGCTGGTGAAAGCGAAAATTATGGAGTTGAACACCAGCATTTTACCGTCGGATGTTAAGATTAACACCTTCTACAACCGCGAGACCTTAGTCAACTTTGCCACCCACACCGTTACCCACAACCTGCTGGAAGGAATTATTTTTGTGACGGTTATCGTGTTTTTGTTCATGGCCGACTGGCGCACCACGCTCACAGTGTCCATTGTGATTCCGCTGGCGTTGCTGTTTGCCTTTATCTGCCTGCGGCTCAAGGGCATGTCGGCCAACTTGCTATCCATGGGGGCCATCGACTTTGGTATCATCGTGGATGGCGCGGTGGTGATGGTGGAGGGTATTTTTGTGACCCTCGATGCCAAAGCCCACCGCGAGGGCATGGCTAAATTCAATAAAGCGGCCAAGCTGGGGTTGCTGCGGGCCACCGGCACCGAGATGGGCAAGGCTATTTTCTTTTCCAAAGCCATCATTATCACCTGCCTGATTCCAATTTTTGCCTTTCAGAAAGTTGAGGGGAAAATGTTTTCTCCGCTGGCCTGGACCCTGGGTTTTGCCCTGCTGGGTGCTTTGCTGTTCACGCTGACGCTGGTGCCGGTGCTGGCGAGTATGTTGCTCAACAAAAATGTGCGCGAGAAAAACAACTTCTTCGTAACGTTTATCACCCGCATGGCCACGCGGGCCTTTGCTTTTACCTTTGCCCACAAAAAGGTGAGCCTGTTGGTGACGGCGGCTGTGGTGGCATTGGGCCTGACGGGTTTCACCTTGCTGGGCACCGAGTTCCTGCCCGAACTCAACGAAGGCTCCATCTACGTGCGGGCCACCATGCCCATGAGTATTTCGCTGCCCGAATCGGTCCGGCTCACCACGCAGATGCGCCGGGTGTTTGGGCAGTTTCCCGAAGTGAAAGGCGTAATCTCGCAGACAGGCCGACCCAACGATGGCACCGACCCCACGGGCTTCTACAACGTTGAGTTTCTGGTGGATATTTATCCCAAAGAAGAAACGGAAGGAGGCCGCTGGAAAGATGGCCTCACCAAGCAGCAGCTCATTGGGCAGATGCAGCAAAAACTGAGCGTTTTCCCCGGTATCGACTTTGGATTTTCGCAGCCCATCATGGATAACGTCGCCGAAGCAGTGTCGGGTGTAAAAGGCTCCATCGCCGTCAAAATATACGGTAATGACCTCAGCACACTCGCCCAGAAAGCCAGTCAGGTGCAAAAGCAGCTGGCCACGGTGCGCGGCATCGAAGACCTCGGGGTGATCAAAAACCTGGGTCAGCCCGAAATGCGCATCGAGCTGGACGAGTACAAACTGGCCCTCTACGGCATCAACAAAGCCGATGCGCAGGCCGTTATCGAGATGGCCATTGGCGGCAAGGCAGCTACCCAGATTTATGAAGGCGAACGCAAATTCGACCTTCGTATCCGCTACGAACCGCGCTTCCGCAAGTCCGAAGCCGAGATTGCCAGCCTGATGGTGCCCGCCCAAAACGGAACGCAGATACCCATTAAGGAGATTGCCAAAATATATACCCAAACGGGGCCGGTGCTGGTTTTCCGGGAGGGAAGTCAGCGGTTTACCGCCGTTAAATTTTCCGTTCGGGGCCGCGACATGGGGAGTGCCATTGCCGAAGCACAGCAGAAAGTAGCCGATGCCGTGACCTTTCCACCGGGATACACCGCCAAATGGGCGGGCGACTTCGAGAATCAGCAACGGGCCACCAAGCGCTTAGGACAGATGGTGCCGGTTAGTTTGGTCATGATTTTTGTGATCCTGTTCGTTCTCTTCGGCAACGCCAAAGATGCGGGGCTGGTGCTGGTAAACGTGCCTTTTGCCATCATTGGCGGCATTGCGGCCCTGCTCATTACGCACGTCAATTTCAGCATTTCGGCGGGTATCGGCTTCATCGCTCTGTTCGGCATCTGCATTCAGAACGGGGTAATTCTGATCTCTGTTTTCAAGAAAAACCTGAAAAATCACCTCTCGCTGACCGAGTCGATCTTTGAAGGCGTGCTGTCGCGGGTGCGGCCCGTGGTCATGACGGCCATGATGGCGGCTATCGGCCTGATTCCGGCAGCCATCTCCTCGGGCATCGGCTCTGAAACATCCCGACCGCTGGCCATTGTGGTGATTGGTGGGCTAATAACGGCTACGGTACTGACGCTGCTGATTTTCCCGCTTATTTTCTACGCCTTTTACCGCAGCGGGGCACGCAAAAAAGATGCCGACCAAAAAGTAGTCCTGACAGCAACTTAGCATAAAAACAGGCCAAAATGGACAGGATCTAAAACAACCCTTCTACCGATAAATACCGTTCGCCGGTGTCGTAGCAGAAGGTAAGAATGCGGCTGCCGGGCGGTAGGTCCGGCAGCTTTTTGGCGATGGCTGCCAGCGATGCCCCCGACGATATGCCTACGAAAGTACCCTCTTCCCGCGCCGACCGGCGGGCCATTTCATAGGCTTCGTCTTTCTCTACCTGAATGGTTCCGTCGAGTATATCGGTATGCAGATTTTTGGGTATAAAGCCAGCACCGATGCCCTGAAGCGGGTGCGGACCCGGCGTGCCACCGCCAATAACAGGCGACAGGGCTGGCTCGACGGCATAGACTTTCAGGTTCGGAAAATGCTGTTTCAGCACCTCGGCCACGGCTGTGAGGTGGCCGCCCGTGCCCACGCCCGTAATCATCACGTCGAAGCCTGCGGGAAAATCGTCCAGAATCTCCTGCGCCGTAGTGCGTACGTGAATGGCAATGTTGGCGGGGTTATCAAACTGCTGGGGCATCCACGCGCCGGGCGTTTGGGCCACTAATTCGGTGGCCCGTTCAATGGCCCCTTTCATCCCTTTTTCGCGCGGGGTGAGGTCAAACTGAGCACCGTAGGCCGCCATAATCTTGCGCCGTTCAATGCTCATCGACTCCGGCATCACGAGCGTAATGGGGTATCCTTTCACGGCGGCTACCAGGGCCAGGCCAATGCCGGTGTTGCCCGATGTTGGCTCAATAATGGTGCTGCCGGGCTTGAGCGAACCATCGGCTTCGGCAGCTTCGATCATGGCCAGCGCAATGCGGTCCTTGATGCTTGCACCGGGGTTGGCTTTTTCCAGTTTGCTCCACACTTCGTAGCCCGGAAACAACCGGTTGATGCGCACGAGGGGCGTGTGGCCGATGGTATCTAAAATGCTGTTGGCTTTCATACGAATTATATAACAAAGTTAATGGGTTCACCGTCGTCCAGCGACCGAAGCCGTACGTC
>JAYVAP010000044.1:0-3266 GCA_043750915.1 Spirosoma sp.
TGACTGGATCGACACGGACCTGGAGCAGTCGATGGCCCTGGCCCAGCAGGTGTCGTCGCTGGTGCATTCATTGCGCAAAGGCAACAAACTAAAGGTACGCCAACCCCTGAGCCAGGTGCTGATTCCGGCGCAAAATGCGACCATACGCCGTCAGATCGAGCATGTGGCCCCCATCATTATGGCCGAAGTAAACGTGAAAACTGTCGCCTTTGTCGACGATGCGTCGGGCATACTAAAGAAAAAAGTAAAGCCCAACTTCAAAGCCCTCGGTCCCCGATTTGGCAAGCAGATGAAGGAGGTAGCAGCCGCCATTACCGCCATGACTGATCCTGAACTTCGCCAGCTGGAAGCCACCAATCAGGCCACACTCTATGGCCCGTCGGCCACGGTACCGAACCAGTCATTTGTTATTTCCTTAGCCGATGTCGACATCCTGACCGAGGATATTCCCGGGTGGGTGGTGGCCAGCGAGGGCGGTCTGACGGTGGCCCTCGATGTGACGGTGAGCGACAATCTGCGCCGGGAGGGCATTGCCCGCGACGTGGTGAACCGGATTCAGAACCTGCGCAAAGACAGAGGATTTGCCGTGACAGACAAAATTGATGTTGCCATTGAGCGCACCGATGCCCTGCTGACGGCGGCTATTGATGAGCACTGCGATACCATCCGGCAGGAAGTACAGGCGGTTTGGCTCACGCTGGTTTCTGATTTCAGGGACAATGCCCATTTGGCTGAGGTAGCCGCCTTTGAGATGGACGAATTCACGCTGCGGGTACTTATTAGGGTAGCCTAACCACCCGTTTTAGTAAACCGTCGGGCAGCGGGCAGCGTTAAGCTGTTTGGTACCCGACGGTTTTTTTATGCCCCTAAAACACGCTTCCCGGCTCTTTTTGGCAATGGTAGTGACCAGACAAGCCCGGACGGTGTTGCCATAAGATAGATTGACAGGGGGAACTTCAGCGTCTGGCCCGAATATTGTAGGGGCCTATTATGTGGGCCGGTCGTCCCACATTACCCCCTAAACGCCCTACTTACTTGATCGATACTTTACGTATTAACCTGCATTCGTTCGCGAATAATTACCAGGCTGTTATGTGGCGGTTGCGCGAGTGCTCCCTCAACGATGAGCAATTAGGCACCGCGCTCGGTGTGAGCGGCAACGTAATCAGAAACCGACGCACCAAACCCGACCTCTGGAAACTCTCGGATGTGGAGCGGCTGGCCGTGCATTTCGCGTTGCCCACCACGGCCTGTATTCAAATTCATCAAACGCTTTATAGTTTGGCTAATCACCTGAAAACCAGCACATCCGACGAACGTCATCGGGTTGAACAGTTATTACTTATTAAAACAAAGCAGCTGGAAGCTTATAACCAGTCAGACTGGCCCGTGCGGCAGTTGCTCAGAATGCACCAGGCTCTGTCTGCCGCTGGCCGCTAACAGCACCTGACTAACTACGGCGGTGTCGGGATAAGCACCGCAATTATGTCGACCAGCGGGCTTATTTTTGTGGTGATTTTTAGACACCCCATGCGCCCTTCTTTTTACGCCCTTCTTTTTTTAGTGTTTTTGGGTATTTCTACCGCCCCCGCCCAAACGCCCGTGCTGGTACGCGGGCCTTACATACAGGTTGTTACGCCGACCTCGGTCACCATCCGCTGGCAAACGAGTTTAGCCACAACCGGGCGGGTCTGGAGCGGCCCCACCGACACGCAGCTCACCAATAGTCAGCCCGAAACAACGCCGTCGCTCAACCATAGCCTGACACTGACGGGCCTGCAACCCGCCACCCGCTACGCCTATGCCATTGGCTACGACGATACCCGGCTGGCTGGCGGACCGGATTATTTCTTTAAAACGGCCCCTGCAACGGGCGATATCCAACCGTTTCGGATGTGGGTGCTGGGTGACTTTGGCTTTGGCAACGATAATCAGCGGAAGGTTTATGAGGCCTACCGCAACGCGACGGCTACCCGACCCGCCGACCTCTGGCTCTGGCTCGGCGACAACGCCTACTGCTGCGGCTCCGACGATCAGTTTCAACGGTACGTGTTCGACACCTATGGCCCCACCCTGCGCAACACGCCCTTTTATCCATCGCCGGGCAACCACGACTATGCCGACAGCCGGACCAATTTTGACATTCCATATTACAAACTCTTCGCCATGCCCACCCGTGGCGAAGCGGGTGGCGTAGCATCGAATTCTCAGGCGTATTTTTCGGCCAACTACGGCAATGTTCACTTGGTTTCGCTCGATTCGCAGGCGCAGCAACCCGACGACCAACGGCGGCTCTACGACACCACCAGCACGCAGGTGCAGTGGCTCAAACGCGATCTGGCCGCCAACAAACTCCCCTGGACGCTGGTTATTTTTCATCATCCGCCCTACAGCAAGGGGTCGCACGATTCGGATACGGAAGAGCAAATGCGGCTGCTGCGTGAGAACCTCACGCCCATTCTGGAACGCTACGGTGCCGATCTGGTCATGAACGGGCACAGCCACAACTACGAACGTTTCTACCGGCTGCGGGGGCAAACGGGCCTGGCCAGTACATTCGATAAGACGACGCACGTGGCCGAAAACACCACCGCCCGCTACGATGGCTCGCCTAACTCCTGCCCCATTCTGACCAAAGGGCAGGGAACCGTATATGTCGTTAACGGTTCGGGCGGGGCACTGGGCGGGCAGGCACCCGGCTATCCGCATCCCGCCATGGTGTATGGGAAGGAGGGCACAACGGGGGGTTCCATGCTGCTGGATGTATCGGACAACCGCTTGGATGCCCAGTTTATCGGGGTCGACGGTATGGTGCTGGACCGGTTTACGATGATGAAACAGATTAATCTGAAACGCTATCAGGGTATCAACCCCGGCGAGCAGGTTGACCTGAAAGCGTCCTGGCCTGGGGCCTACACCTGGAGTTCGGGGTCAACGGGCCGTACCATCCGTGTTTCTCCGCCTACCTCAACGACCTACACCGTTCGCGACCCGCAGGGCTGCCTGACGGATACGTTTGTCGTGGATGTGGCCGTGCCGACGGGTTCTGATGATGCCTTCAGCGGGCAAATGACCATTTACCCGAACCCAACGAATGGTCTGGCTTTTGTTAAAGTGTTGGTGCCCAATCCAGGCAACATTTCGCTGTATGTAACGGACAGTCGGGGCATTGTTTTGTTCAACAAAGAGTACCCGCAAACGGCTGCCGTGGAAGAGCGTGTTTTCCTGCCCGTGCCGGGGCAGTATATTTTTACTGTCAAGATCGG
>JAYVAP010000045.1:0-3161 GCA_043750915.1 Spirosoma sp.
CGCGTTGATCGCCGATTTATAGAGGAAGCCAACATAATACGTTCCCGTTGAAGGGGCAAAAAACGTGGCGCTGCCCGGCTGGTAAGTGAGGTTGCTAATACTGCTGTTGTTGAAGAGCGTATTGGTCATGGCCGCAGCCCCCACCCTATCGCCCCACCGAACCTCTAAGGCCTGCGCACCACCCGTAGTAGCATATTTAAAGCTAACTTTATAGGCTGTTCCACCCATCAGACTCAGGCCAGGTGTGTAGAGCCAGGTCTGAGCAGGCACAAACGGAGACGTGTTCACGGCCGCTTTGCTGCCCGTGGCCGCCGGGAGCAAGTCGATCGTCTGCCAGTACACATCGGCGAAAGAACTGCTGATGCTCTCCCGGCGCATGTTTCGGGGCAGGGCGTTGTCCAAAGCCGTTTCAAAGCCTTCACTATAAGGAACCGTGGCCGAAGTGGGCGTTACGAAACTAACCACCCGCCAGGGCGAGCCGCAACTGTTTCTCACGTAGAAAAAATACTGCTGGTTGGGCACCAGCCCCGTTACGTTCACCGACGTCTGGGTGGTGGCGATGGTGGTAGAAGGGGGCACCTCTAAGTTGTTGATGCCATACTGGTAGCCCGCAGCCCCGGCCCGGCCTGTCCACTGCAGGGTGGCCTGGCTCTGGGTGTAGCTTACCGTGCGCAAACCTGACGGAGCCGCGCAGGCGGTGGGCGTGAAACGGTATACCTGCCCTGTGGCGGGCCTGTCGGCAATGGTTTCGGTCTCGGCGGTGCTGCTGGCTGGTGGGCTGGTGCCAGCGTTAGCCAGCGAGAGGTAGTTACCCAGGTCGTCGTCAATGAGTTGGGCACCCGCTTCGGCGGTGATACCGATGGAGGCTGATTTAGGGCCTGCGCCCGCGCTGCCTTCCTGTCTGTAAACGAACTCGATCAGGTTTGATCCTTCGTAGAGTTTAAGCTGGAAGGATATGGCTGCGGCACCGGATTGCCAGAGCATATTCTGCCACTGGACGGTGAGTATGCGGTTGGGCGCACTGCCGTCGGTTTTGTAGGTCAGGTCGGTGGCGTTAGTAAAGGTGAGGTTATCCCAGAAGGGGGCGAGTACGGGCCGGGTCACGCCCCGGAATCCGGTGGCGGCCCGGAGTTCGTTAATATCATATCCGGGATCGACGGCACTGGCCCGGAACGGTGCCCCGAGCGAGGCCATTCCGTTGGCGTTGAGGTGGATGGTGATGTAGTTCTGGCCGTTATACTGGAAGGTGAATCCGATGGGGACATTGTTGGCGAATGACTCATCGTTAATGGTTCTGCCGCCGGGGTTAGCCGCCGTTAGGGGTGCCGTGATGCCCCCCGAGAGCGGGGTGTAGGCGCCTGCACTGGCTGCAAACGAGTAGTCCATTTGAGCGTGGGCTTCAAAATAACCCGCTGCGATGAAGAGAAAGATTATTAAAAATTTCTTCATAATCAATGAACTGGTTTAACAGTATATATTATGATGTTTCATATATATAACCAACTGATAATCAACGCAACACGTGTTGAAAAGGCGAATAGGAAATCGTAATGGTCAGCACCAGCGCCAACGTTGACAGTTTGCTGATCTGGCCAGCACATAAAGCACCATCATCGATTCATCTGGGTGAACCGAACTATACGAACGCAGAAAGTTAACGAGGGGGGTGGATAGCCCGGCAGCGAAGATTTACTGGCTCAACTCAGCGTTTTCGCTTTGGTTGGCCGCTGTTGGCGGTGCTGAGTCGTTGCTCGAGTGAATGGATGCGTTTTTCCTGTTGAATGATGTAGAGCATCATTTCTTCTACTTTTTGCAGTAGAATTCGCTGGTTATCGCTCAGGTCGAGTCCATTGCGAACTACGTCGTCAGCAGTTGGCACATCGGGGAGGTGTTTGTTTTCCTTGATAAACTTTTCGACAGCGGAAATGGGCTTGAGCGGGTACGTATCGTTGAAAACGTAGTCGGCCCAGGACTGGGAGTTGCGAACGGAAACGCGTATTTTTTCGGTCAGGATTCCTTTCGGTACATAAAGGGAGTACGTACCGTTGACCTGCACCTGGCCGGGGTTGATGCCGATGACCACGTAGGGCGACAGAAACATAACGCTGTCAGACTTGGGGCGAACCTGGGCCACAGCGGTGGTAAGGCTGACTCCGCACAGCGTAGCAACAAAATAAAGACTTCGCATTCCCTGATCGGTTAAGAGGTTTGAGGATTTCTTATTTTGTATTCTCGTTGGGTGGAATATTTCGTTGGCAGCCTGTTCAGGTGTTACCAGATCAGGTGATGAGGTAGCAATGATCGAAATCATAGCCTGCCTGATCGCTTATCCGTTAACATCATGTGACAAATATACAAGAAACCATATTTCATAGGTTCTGATATGTGAAAAAAAGATTTTTAAGATAATAGCATGAAGGCGTATGAGTTAACCCGTTAACACAATAAACGATTATTTATTAAACGGTATGTCCGGCATAATCAGTGAAAACCCCCTCATACGGTCGATCAGGCGGTTTGTTGAGTAAACGGTCTATACAGGCTTGAACCTTTCCAGTCCTCACAAAATTTTTTCGGACTTATCCAATAACTCGCAACATCACCCCAGCGGAATGACCGTCGAGTTCTTGATCTCGGCCATCACAAAAAAACTGCTGATGTGCAGGGTGCCCGTAATGACCGACAGGCGATCCTGGTAAAACCGGTTGTAGGTTTCCATGTCGCGACTCACAATTTTGAGCAGGTAGTCGAACGTGCCCGATACCCGGTTACACTCCAGCACCTCGGGCAATTCCCGCACGGCCGCGTCGAAGTCGGCAAAGGTGTCGCGGGTTTGCTTGTCGAGCGTCACCTGGCAATACACCATCAGCCCGTTGTCCACTTTTTTTTTGTCTAAAATAGTTACGTAGCGGTCAATGATACCCAGGCGTTCGAGCCGTTTGATGCGCTCGTGAACCGGCGTTCTGGAGAGGTTGATGCTTTGCCCAATTTCCTGAATCGTCAGGTGGGCATTGGCCTGTAGCAGGCTCAGAATAGCGCGGTCGGTTTTGTCTAATAGGTCCATAACGGCTTTTTTTCGGAAAAACCCCCTAAATCAAGCGGTGATCAGAATAATTTTCTGCAAATCAAGTAATAATCAGGGATAATTCCTGAATAATTGA
>JAYVAP010000046.1:0-7890 GCA_043750915.1 Spirosoma sp.
CAATGGGTTTGCCAAACTGAATGCGTTCGAGGGCGTAGTGCCGGGCCACTTCGTAGCAGTCCATAGCGGCACCCAGCGCACCCCAGGCAATGCCGTAGCGGGCCTGATCGAGGCACTTTAAGGCACTTTTCAGCCCAAACGCGTCGGGAAGTAGGTTTTCTTTGGGTACGCGAACGTCCTGAAACACCAGTTCTCCGGTGGTGCTGGCCCGCAACGACCATTTGTTTTCGATAACGTTGGTTGTGAATCCATCCATGCTGCGCTCCACGATAAGCCCCCGGATTTTTCCCTGCTCGTTTTTGGCCCACACAATAGCGATATCGGCAATCGGACCGTTGGTGATCCAGAGTTTGGATCCGTCGAGGAGGTAATAATCGCTGCGCTCGATAAAATTGGTTTCTAAGCCACCCGGGTCGGAGCCGTGGTTGGCTTCGGTTAGTCCGAAGCAACCCAGTAACTCACCCGTGGCTAAGCGGGGCAGGTAGGTTTTTCGCTGCTGCTCCGAGCCAAAGGTCATGATTGGGTACATGACCAGCGAACTTTGCACCGACACGCACGAGCGCATGCTCGAATCGCCCCGTTCGAGTTCCTGCGTCATCAGCCCGTAGCTGATTTGATCCAGACCGCCCCCGCCATAGTCGACAGGAATAGTGGGGCCAAACGCACCGATTTGTCCGAACTTGGGCACTAACTGCACCGGAAATTCGGCCCGCTGGGCGTAGGCTTCCACAATGGGCGTGATCTCGCGCTTCACAAAGTCGCGAACTGCCGACCGAACGAGCTTGTGC
Source organism: Spirosoma sp. (assembly GCA_043750915.1). Classification (GTDB taxonomy): domain Bacteria; phylum Bacteroidota; class Bacteroidia; order Cytophagales; family Spirosomataceae; genus Spirosoma. Next base: position 789 of record JAYVAP010000046.1, read on the forward strand.
TCAGGCGTAAGCAGGTCGTCGAGGCAATAAAAATCCGGCGACTCGAAGGTGTCGACCTTATTGCGGGGCGGGGTTAGGATTGTGGGTTGCATAGGGGGTTAACCAAAACGCGGTTCGGTTGTTGTCAAAGTCAGCTTTTTTCAATGGCTGGCGGTTGCCGGATTCTGTCGGTCTGCTGGTGCGATGCCCGGCAGTAGGAGGGGGGTATCGCACCGACGGACGTGATTAGTGCATAGGTTTCGGTTGAAACAGAATTGTATTTGATTTAGATGATAGTTTGGCGGTGTGGCTGGGGATATGGGCGACCAGAACCAGCTCCGCTTCGGCAATATCAGGCGTTTTAAGCGGTATTTGCCTTGTTCTTTCCATTTTATACCAATTTTTTGTATATTTGTCTATATCCCGGTTCACGCGTTAACAGTGGATTGAATTAGTAATATTCTGCGAAACTCTCAGCACACATGGCGGACGAAACTCCCGACCTGGAATCGACCAGTAACATTATTCCCATTAACATTGAGGACGAAATGCGTGGTGCCTATATCGACTATTCGATGTCGGTTATCATATCCCGCGCCCTGCCCGACGTTCGGGACGGCCTCAAACCAGTTCACCGCCGGGTATTGTTTGGCATGGCTGAACTGGGGGTTAACTACAACAAACCCCACAAAAAATCGGCCCGTATCGTGGGCGAGGTTCTGGGTAAATACCACCCCCACGGCGACTCATCGGTCTACGATACCATGGTTCGCATGGCCCAGGACTGGTCTTTGCGCTACCCGCTCGTGGATGGCCAGGGTAACTTCGGCTCCATCGATGGCGATTCGCCGGCGGCTATGCGCTATACCGAAGCCCGCCTGAAGCGCATTGCCGACGAAATTTTGTCGGATATTTACAAGGAGACGGTTGATTTTCAATCCAACTTCGATGACTCGCTGCAGGAGCCAAGCGTGATGCCCGCTAAACTGCCGAACTTGTTGCTCAACGGCTCGTCGGGAATTGCCGTGGGAATGGCCACGAACATGGCTCCCCACAACCTGACCGAAATTGTGGACGGAATTATGGCGTACTTAGACAACTACGACATTACGGTGGAGGAGTTGATGCAGTACGTGAAGGCCCCCGATTTTCCGACTGGTGCTACTATATACGGTATGGAAGGCGTGAAGTCGGCGTTCATGACCGGCCGGGGACGCGTGGTGATGCGGGCCAACGCGACCATCGAGGAAAACAAGGGCAAAACCCAGATTATTGTTACGGATGTTCCCTACATGGTGAATAAAGCCGTGATGCTCGAAAAAACTGCCGATCTCATCAACGACAAAAAAATCGAAGGCATCATGGCTTTCCGGGACGAATCGGACCGCGACGGCCTGCGCGTGGTTTACGATTTGCGCAAGGATGCCATTCCTAACGTGGTGCTCAACAACCTCTACAAGCACACCGCTCTGCAGTCGTCGTTCAGCATCAACAACGTGGCGTTGGTGAAAGGGCGGCCTATGGTGCTTAACCTCAAAGACATGATGCGATACTACGTCGAGCATCGCTTTGAGGTGATTACGCGCCGGACCGAATACGAACTGCGGGAAGCCGAAAAGCGGGCGCACATCCTGGAGGGTTTGTTGATTGCGCTCGACCATATCGATGCCGTTATTACGCTGATACGTTCCTCGCGTGACCCCGAAGTAGCCCGCACTGGTCTTATGGAGCAGTTTTCGCTGAGCGATTTGCAGGCTAAAGCCATTCTGGAGATGCGGTTGCAGCGGCTGACCGGTTTGGAGCGCGACAAACTTCAGGCAGAATATGATGAGTTGATGGTCGAAATCAACGAGTTTAAAGCTATTCTGGCCAGTGAGGAGCGCAAGCGGCAGGTTATTAAAGAAGAACTGACCGATATCCGTGCCCGCTACGGCGATGCCCGCCGGACGCAGATCAACCCACTGGGCGATGGCAACATCAGCGATTTGTCGCTCATTGCCGACGAAGATATGGTGATTACCATTTCGCACGAAGGTTACATAAAGCGCACACCCACCACCGAGTATCGGTCGCAGAGCCGGGGCGGGGTGGGCGCAAAAGCCGCCGGGACGAAGGATGAAGATTTTACCGAGCAGCTTTTCACGGCAACCATGCACAATACGTTGCTGGCCTTTACGCAGAAAGGTCGGTTGTACTGGCTCCCCGTGTATGAACTGCCCGAGGGTTCCCGCACCTCGAAAGGTCGCCCGCTGGCCAATTTTATCAATATCGAATCGGACGATAAAGTCAGGGCGGTTATCAATGTAACGGATCTCAAGAACGAGGATTACATTAATAACAACTACATTGTGATGTGTACGCGTAAGGGTACGATCAAGAAAACGATGCTGGAAGCTTATTCCCGGCCCCGTCAAAATGGCATCATCGCCATCACCATTGATGAGGACGATCAGTTGATTGGCGTTTGCATGACCAACGGCGATAACCACATCGTGATTGCATCGAGTGCGGGCAAGGCGGTTCGGTTCCACGAAACCCGCACCCGCCCAATGGGGCGCACGGCGGCCGGTGTTCGGGGCATATCGCTCGACGAAGATGATCCGACCGATCACGTTATCGGGATGGTTTGCATTGGGTCGGCACAGGTGCAGTTGCTGGTGGTGTCGGAGAAAGGCTACGGCAAACGCTCCGATATTGACGGATACCGCATTACCAACCGGGGTGCCAAAGGGGTAGGCACGCTGAAAGTAACGGAGAAAGTGGGTCGGTTGGTGGCCATCCTCGATGTGGCCGACAACGACGACCTGATGATTATCAACAAATCCGGGATTGCCATTCGGACCCCGGTAAATGCCATCAACGTTATTGGCCGCAACACGCAGGGTGTTCGGTTAATTAACCTGCGCGATGGTGATGCAATTTCGTCGGTAACAAAGATCAAGCGGGAGGAAGGGGAGGAGGTTACGCCCGTTGAGGCCCTTCCTGCTGATATCGTCTCTGAGGGCGATAAGCAATCCGAAGACTAAAAACGCTTCGCTATAGCTTTGCTGAGCCACCCGTTTCCACACCTGTTGTGGAGCGGGTGGCTCAAACAATTTAGGCAGCCTATGCGCTTATACGGATTGATTCCGTAATTTCGTTTCTAAAAGCAAACCAAACAATCCAATTTACCCATGAAAGCAATTGTTATAGGGCTGTTGTGCTGTTCGTTGTTCAGCAACGCATATGCGCAGGAGAAAGCAAAAGCAGCCTCCACCACGCTGGATGCTGCGCTGGCCGAGTCGATGAAAAAAGATAAGGAAAAAAGCGACAAAGACATCACCGATGCCAAAGCGTCGGCCAAAGCCAGTACCTGGATGGACCGGGCAAAAACCTACCAGTCCATTGCCCTGCAAAATATAAAGCTGGACTCCAATGCGGCCATGATTGCCTACGATGCCTATAATAAGGTAGTTGAACTGGATAAAGACAAAAAAGGTGGCACGGGTAAAATGGCCAAAGAAGCCACTGAAACCCTAAAAAGCCGGGATATGTACAATGCCATCATGCAGCAGGGTGTGGCTAAGTTCCAGGGAAAAAACTACGCTGAAGCGGTTAAACTGATGACGATGGCGGGTAATATTCTGCCCCAGGATACACTGGCACCGCTTTATACGGCCATTGGTGCGCAACAGATAAAGGACAATGCCACCGCTAAAACCCAGCTGGAAAAGTACGTGGCCAATGGGGGAAAGGACGTTACAATCTACGGATCGCTGGCCATGTTGTACCGGAACGATAAGGAAATTGACAAAGCCCTGACCGTGCTCGACAAGGGTATTGTGCTGGCTCCGTCGAACAAAGATTTATCGAATGAGCGAATCAACATCATGCTCGCATCGAACCGGATGGACGAAGCCATTGCCGGCATGAAGCAATTGGTGGAAAAAGAACCCAACAACGTGCAGAATTTAGTGAACCTGGCTATTCTGTACGATAATGGTGCGCAAAAAATGTCGGACGAGGTGCGTAAACTGGGTGGTGATGCCAAACAGGGCAGCACAACTACCAAAAAACTGGCTGCCGAAAAGGATGCGCTGAGTGCCATCAACGGTGAAATTGCCCGGCTAAATGCGAAAGTGAAAAAAGAGCCTAAAAATGCCGAAGCGAAACGGCAGCTGGCTGAGGTTACAAAACGCCAGGCTGATAGCAAAGCGAGTGTAGCGCAGCTGGAAGCTCAGGCAAAGGAAGCTTCATCCCACGCGGGCGAGGCTGCTGAGGGTGAAAAGAAAATTCCTGAACTGAAGAAAAAGATGACCGATCAGCGGGACTTAGCCAAGCAGTATTATACGAAAGCGCTGGCGGTTGATTCGGCTAACTACGATGCCAATTTCAACATGGGTGTATTTTTCTTCAATGATGCCGTTGAGATGAAGAAGACCGTTGATAACATGGATATGACCGAGTATAACAAGCGCGGCAAGGAACTCGACGGGCAGGTCTGTGGTAAATTCAAACAGGCGTTACCATATTTCACCAAGGCCAAGGGTGTGAAAGCGGACCAGACCGATTTGAATGAGAACCTGACGAACCTGACCAATATTCTCAAGCAGTATGAGGAGCGTAAAATAGTGTGCGTCGAAGCAAAATAAAGGAGGGTGAAGGCTGGTTCATTTTGTGGGCCAGCCTTTATTCCCCTTTTCTACTTAACATAATATAAATTATACAACAATAGGTATGTTATTAGGTATGTTATAAAGTATAGTTATTGGGGAGGAAATTTCTTATAGATGTCGCCCCTGGCTAAAACTGTGATAATCAGCAAATTCGGATGGTTATAGAGTAGGCCGATCCGCCATCCACCAATCCGAATCCGGTAATAATTTTCTTCTTTAACCTGACCCTCTATTCGTTTATAGTCAAGTCCGGACATCTCTAATGACTCGGCTTCATGGAGTGTCTGGAGTAACTCGCTGATGCGATGGCTGTACAAACTGACACACTATCCACGTGAAACATTAAACTACTGCTTCACAGTGAGTTAGCTACAAAAGGCCAAAAAGGGGCTTAAAGGTGCCATAAGAGCTGTTTTTTAGTCAGTCATCATGTAGTTGGGTAAAGTAATTGATTAACAGACAGCTAATGAAATCACCTCAATATCTATCTGCCTACCCCACTCGCCCAACCCTCAGCTACCAGCCGGTCCATACTCCCTGAACGAGCCGTCGGTATAAAATATCAAAATCTTTTCTACTTTCCGCTCCAAATTTAAACCCGCTGCCGAAGCAGTCGCAGCGTTTGTTGTAACAGCCTGTGGTTGCTGCATGGGTGGTATCTCGCTGCGCTGACTGCGGACGATAATCGATGGTTCGGCATACGGGCCGGCTGGCTGATTAACAAATCGGTCACGCCGTTCCCCTGTGGGTTGAACGGGGCCTCTGCCCGCCCCGTAATGAATAGAACCTGCCACCGGCTGTGCAGGTATTTGGCTTTCTTCTTCCATAATCCATTCGTAGCCCAGCTCAGGAAACCGGCGAATGATCTTCTGAATAATATCGAAACTTGGCCGGTTCCGGCCCGACAGAATATGGGAGATACTGGAACGCTGCACGCCAATCTCGTCGGCGAAATAGGAAGGCGTTAAATTCTTGTCGATCAGTATCTGTTTAATTTTGTCATTGATATTCATAGCCTATCGCGGTTAATTTACAGGCAAACATACGTATAATGACGTAAATAATAGCACGATGTTATATGTAAACTAACAATAGTCAACTAAAGCCTACATGTAAATTGTAGTATAGTTGACTATTGTTAGTTGTAACTTTACATTTGTTGTAATTTAAGGCAATGGATTTAGTTCACTGATTTAAACTGAGACATTATTTTCCCGCAGTGCCTCGTTGAGCGACGTTTTCAAATCGGTCGATGCCTTACGCTGCCCGATGATCAGGGCACAGGGAACTTGGTAGCTGCCCGCCGAAAACTCTTTAGTATAGCTGCCGGGTATAACCACCGAGTTAGCGGGAACATAGCCTTTGTAGTCAACCGGATTAGCCCCCGTCACGTCAATAACCCGGGAAGAACCCGTTATGACAACGCCTGCGCCCAGCACGGCACGCTTACCAATTCGCGCTCCTTCTACCACGATGCACCGTGAGCCAATGAACGCGCCATCCTCAACAATTACCGGAGCCGCTTGCGGTGGTTCGAGTACGCCCCCAATGCCGACTCCCCCGCTTAGGTGAACATCTTTCCCAATCTGGGCGCAACTGCCAACCGTTGCCCAGGTGTCGACCATTGTTCGCTCATCTACATACGCGCCAATGTTTACGTAGGATGGCATCAGAATAACGCCAGCTGCAAGAAACGACCCATAGCGGGCTACCGCTGGTGGAACAACCCGTACCCTGGCATCGGCAAAGTCTGCCTTGAGGGGAATCTTATCGTGAAAGGTAAACAGGCCAACCTGTTCGGGTTTCATTTTCTGGGTGATAAAATACAGCAGGATTGCTTTTTTTACCCACTCATTAACGGTCCACTCACCCTGGTCATTCTCGGGCGGGTTGGCTACTCGTAGCTCTCCCCTATCTAATTGATCTATTACGTTTCTGATCACGACTAATGAATCAGGATCAGCCAGTTGGGTGCGATCATTCCATAAGTCTTCGATTCTTTTAATCATTCTCTTAAAGTAATTAGTGAGCACTTATTATGTAAAACCCTGAATATTAGTATCTTACATTTTACACAAAATATTATTTTGTGTATTGATGAAATACAATGACTCCTGGGTTCATACGCTTGTCAAAGGTAATAACGGGCACATAGAGTTGAAACATAGCCGATAACTTATTTTCTGAAAGCAAACCGACGGGTGGTTTTGGCAGGTAAGTGTTTCATGCGTATTAGCTTGTTTTACCCACCGCCCGGACATACTTGTACTTGGGGTGCTGTATCCTACAAAAGTGATAAGGTAATCGTCTGCTGTCCGCAAAAAATAGCCACGGCCTAATGATCAAGTCTTTTGAAAATTGATACCAGACCAACATTAGCTGAAGCCAAACACACGGGTATTACTGGTTTGTGTTAGTTGCATGTCATCAGCAATTCCCACTTTGACTAACTATCTGAGATGGGAATT
>JAYVAP010000047.1:0-3128 GCA_043750915.1 Spirosoma sp.
ACTGCTGCCGGCGTTGGTGTACTACGTCTTTTCCGGGCGTAAGAATACCAGCTTAGCCGATGGATCAAATGCCCTGGCTAATCCCGGCATCTACCGCCAGCAGCTGGAAAACGCCCGCCGGCAAAAGGACCGCTTTTTTCGTACCAACGCCGAATCGCCCCTGCCCAACACGACCGGTTTCACGGGCCTTCGCTACTTTGCCCCCGACCCGGCCTACCGGCTGACGGCCCGGCTTGAACCTTTTGCCGACAAAACACAAAAACTCGTTGTGGTCATGAGCGACGGCAGCGAAGAGGTATACGATAAATTTGCCCACGCGGTTTTCCGGCTGAATGGTGAGACAGGGCGGCTGCTTATTGTTAAGATGAGCGGCACCTACTCAATTCTGTTCCGCGACAGCACATCCGGCAAAGAAACCTACGGCGGTGGGCGTTATCTTGAACTCGACCCCGCCGAACTAACCGAAACCTCGGTACTGCTCGACTTCAATAAAGCCTACAATCCCTATTGCGCCTATAACCCCAGCTACGCCTGCCCGCTTCCCCCCGCCGAAAACACCCTACCCGTAGCGGTCAGCGTCGGCGAACGATACGACCATCCCTGAACAGCTGCTCATCCCGCAACCACCGCAGTAACTGAAAACTGTTGATGCCGGGCTGCTCACTGTAAAGCCGTTCACCGTTATCTTTACGGCTTTTCGTTGTTATGCTGCCGTATGGAAATTTCCTATAAATGGTTACAGGAGTTTATTGAATTGCCCGAGTCGCCCGAAACGGTGGGTCAGCTATTGACCGGAACGGGCTTAGAAGTGGAAGGAATCGAGAAAATTGGACCATCCGGCGAGCCGGTTATTGCGGGCGGGCTGGATGGTGTGGTCATTGGCGAAGTGTTGACCTGCACCAAACACCCCGATGCCGACAAACTCAGCCTGACAATGGTGGATGTGGGCACGGGTCAGCCCCTGCCCATTGTGTGTGGTGCGCCCAACGTGGCTGCCGGGCAAAAAGTGGTGGTCGCCCTGGTAGGAGCCACGCTTCACCCAACCACTGGCGAGCCGTTTCAGATTAAGAAAGCAAAAATTCGCGGGGCCGTCTCAGAAGGTATGATCTGTGCCGAAGACGAAATCGGGCTGGGCCACGCGCACGATGGTATTATGGTGCTGGCTACCGACGGTCCGGGCGCGGCACCGGCAAACGGAACCCCGGCGGCAACCTATTTCAACCGCGATGCCGACTACCGGATCAGCATTGGCCTTACGCCCAACCGCATCGACGCGGCTTCTCACTTTGGCGTGGCCCGCGACCTGCAGGCCGTTCTGAAGCGGTCACTGCGCTTTCTGCCCTATGCCATACCCTATGATCCGGCTGTGAGCAATGACTTTATGATTGATGTGCGGGTGGAGGATGTTGCGGCTTGCCCGATTTATACGGGGCTGACCATCAGTGGACTAACCGTTGGTGAGTCGCCGGAGTGGCTTAAACAGCGGTTGCTCAGCATTGGCCTGAAGCCCATCAACAACGTGGTTGACGTAACCAACTTCGTTTGCCATGATCTGGGTCAGCCGCTGCACGCCTTCGATGCCGACACGGTGGCGGGTCATCAGATTATCGTTAAAACCCTGCCCGAAGGCACACCCTTTGTGACGCTCGACGGGGTAGAACGGAAACTGACGGCTACCGACCTGATGATCTGCGATGCCGAAAAACCGCTTTGTATCGCCGGGGTGTTTGGCGGGCAACAATCGGGGGTTACGGCAAAAACTACGCGCATCTTTCTGGAATCGGCCTATTTTTCGCCCCTGTCGGTTCGCAAAACGGCCCAGCACCACGGCCTGAAAACCGATGCATCGTTCCGGTTCGAGCGCGGCACGGATCCTAATATGCCCGTTGCCGCCCTGAAACGCGCCACCCTGCTGATGCTGGAAGTGGCCGCAGGAACGGTTAGTTCCGACATCGTGCGTGTAGAAGCGCAGGCGTGCCCCTCCGTTCGGGATTCGTTTTCAGTGCCGGTACGCTACCGGAACATTGACCGGCTCATTGGCATCGAACTCGACCGGCAGGAGATTTGGGACATCCTGAATCGGCTGGATATTCTGGTGACCGATGCCCGCAGCGAAGGCCACAATATTGACCCGGCCGATGGCTTTGTGGCGCTGGTGCCGCCCTACCGCGTGGATGTGACGCGCGAAGCCGACGTAATTGAAGAGATTCTGCGCATTTATGGGTTAGACAACGTGCCGCTCTCGAAAAACCTGGCTGCCGACTCCCTCTCGACGTTTCCTGAAACCGACCCCAATCAGTGGCAAAGCCGCGTGGGTCAGTTGCTGGCGGCCAACGGCTTCAACGAAATCCTGACGCTCTCGCTCACCCGCCCCGCCTATCACGATGCCATCCGGCCGAGCCTGCCCGGTGCCGATGTCACCCTGCTCAACCCGCTCAGCGAGGAACTGTCGGTGATGCGGCAAACGATGCTGTTCTCCAGCCTGGAAACACTGGTGTATAACCTGAATCGTCGGCAGAAAGACCTGAGCCTGTTCGAGTTTGGTAAGGTGTATCACAAAGTAGTGAACCCGGAAGGCATCACCAAATATGTGGAGCAGATGCGGCTGAGCTTAGCCATCACGGGTAATGAGCAGGCCGAAAGCTGGATAGCCAGGAGCCAGCCGGTTCATTATCACGACCTGGCAACGGCCGTTCGGCGGGTGCTGAATTTGTTTCGGGTCAGGGCGTTTGAGACCCAGCCCGCCGACCCGGCCCTGTTTCAATACGGCCTGACCTACGTGGTCAATAAAAAACCGCTGGTCAGTCTGGGTTTGGTGAGAACGGGCCTGACGAAGTTAGTAGACCTGAAACAGCCCGTTTTCTACGCTGATTTCGACTGGGCGGCCCTGATGAAACTGACCGGGGGCAGCGTTCGGTATGCCGAAGTACCGCGCTTTCCCGATGTTCGGCGAGACCTGTCGCTGGTGCTGGACGCGGGCATCACGTTTGAACAAATCAGTCGGCTGGCCTACCAGACAGAGCGGAAATTAATCAGTTCGGTCAATACTTTCGATGTGTTTGAGGGGGCGCAGCTGGGGGTGGGCAAAAAATCATATTCAGTCAGTTTTATTTTACAGGATCTGGTGC
>JAYVAP010000048.1:0-2109 GCA_043750915.1 Spirosoma sp.
CGGCCTACAAAATCAGCAAACGGGCCAAGCCAATTCTGTTTCGGGAGGGCTGGCAACGTATTTTCGAGATGGACGACATCCGCGAACAAGTAAAAGACATCACCGCCAACCCTAAACAAGCATGAAAAAACTATCTCTTTCCCTCCTTTTTTGGGCTGCTTGCCTGCTCGTTCAGGCGCAAGGCCACTACCGGCCCGCTGAAAATATCGGATAACAAACGGTATTTGGTGCGGCAGGATGGTACACCGTTTTTCTGGATGGGCGATACGGCCTGGGAATTGTTTCACCGGCTCAACCGCGAAGAGGCCGACAAATACCTCAAACGCCGGGCCGAACAGGGCTTTACGGTGATTCAGGCGGTGGCGTTGGCCGAGTTCGACGGCTTGAAAGAACCCAACCCCTACGGTGAAACGCCTCTCCTGAACAACGACCCCACCACCCCCAACGAAGCCTATTTCAAGCACGTCGATTATGTGGTCGATAAGGCCGCGCAGTACGGGTTAATCATTGCGTTTCTGCCAACTTGGGGGGATAAATTAAGCAAAGAACGCTGGGGAAAAGGCCCCGAAATTTTCAACTCCGCCAATGCCCGCACGTATGGACAGTATGTGGGCAACCGCTACAAAAACCGCCCCAACATCATCTGGATTTTGGGGGGAGACCGTAATCCCCGCGATGGTTCGCAAGACGTGGCCGTTTGGCAAGCGATGGCCGAGGGGATTCAGGCGGCAGTGGGTGGCCCCGACAAGGCACTGATGTCGTTTCATCCGCAACCCAACGGCACCGGGGGCGGTTCGTCGCAGTGGTTTGGCGACGACAGTTGGTTTGATTTTAATATGCACCAAAACGGGCATTGCCGGTTTGCGCCCGTTTATGACTTTATGGCCGTGTCGTATAATCGCACCCCCACCAGGCCCACAATGGATGCCGAGCCGATTTACGAAGACCACCCCGTTTGTTTCAATGCCAAAGACTTAGGCACGTCCAACGCCTTCGATGTGCGCCAATATGCCTACCTCGACCTTTTTTCGGGCGCGTTCGGGCATACCTACGGTTGCCACGACATCTGGCAAATGTACAGTGCCAGCCGCCCTGCCGTAAATGGCCCGCACCTGTTCTGGCCCGAAGCAATGGAGTTGCCCGGTGCCAACCAAATGCAGTTCGTAAAACGGCTCATCATGGCCCGGCCCATGCTCGACCGCGTACCCGACCAATCGTTGGTCGTGGAAAATAACCATAATCCCGCCGACCGAATTCAGGCCACGCGGGGCCGCGATTATGCGTTTGTTTATACCTCGTCGGGGCTTCCGTTCACGGTTAATCCGGGCAAGATTTCGGGTACGTCCATAACGGCAACCTGGTTTGACCCGCGTACCGGCAAAACCAAACCCGCCCTGGCCTTTGCCAACAAAACACCACAGCTATTTACCCCACCCGACAGCGGCTACGGCCACGACTGGGTGTTGATTTTGGACGATTCGGCCAAAAACTACCCGCTGCCATGACCGCTTTCGTGCCGATGCGACAACTCCTGCAGGAACGCACGTACTCGCTGACACTCACCATTTTAGTAGTGGGTAGTGGGGCGGCTGTGGCCTTTCCGCAAACCTTTCCTACGTTTGGCAACTGGAGTCAGTTGTTGCTAAACGTGTCTATTGACACCATTGTGGCGGTGGGCATGATGCTCCTGTTAGTGTCGGGCGTGTTCGACCTCTCGGTGGGGTCGGTGGTGGCCTATGCGGGTCTAACTAAGCCTACTCAGATGCAGGGCAATTCGTTTTTGCCGCTGTTGGCGGGTCAGAGTACCGGAACGCCGGACCGTCCGTGGAAAGACCGGGCTTTTTATGAGTATTATTGGGAGGTCGATTTTCCACAAACGCCCACCATGTTCGGGGTTCGCACCGACCAGTACAAGTACATTTTTAACTACGGCGTATGGGACACCAACGAACTCTATGACCTGAAAGCCGACCCTGCCGAGGTAAATAACCTGATTCGGAGTCCTCAGCATCAGGAGATTGCGAAGAATATGCGCGATCAGGTATTCGACTGGCTCGAAAGCTCCGGGGGAATGCAAATTCCGTTGAACCGGGTAAAACAGAAACGCTT
>JAYVAP010000049.1:0-2091 GCA_043750915.1 Spirosoma sp.
TGCCAACCACCCGCTGGCCGATCAGCATCTGCACTTCGACATTGACGTGCTGGAAGTTCGTGATGCCACCGCCGAAGAAATTGCCCACGGTCACGTACACGGTCCTGGCGTGCATCATTGAATGGGTTTGTGGTTTATTAAGTGGGTTTGTGGGTTGTGGTATGTCGGCCACAAACTACAAACCCGCACTTGTTGCTTACCTTTGCGCCACGCAATATGGCACAGATTGGGCAGGATACGGAGATTGCAAAGGCTTATTTAGAAGCCGGAAACGTGGTGGCCATCCCCACCGAAACGGTCTATGGGTTGGCGGCCAACGCCCTGAATGCCGATGCCGTGCTCGCCATTTTCCGGGTCAAAAACCGGCCCTTTTTCGACCCGCTCATTGTTCATACCGATTCGCTCCTTAAAGTCGATTCGCTCGTTCTGAACTGGCCCCCGGCGGCCCGGCGGCTGGCCGAAACCTGCTGGCCCGGCCCGCTGACCCTGCTGTTGACCAAACGAGACCTGATTCCCGACCTGGTTACGGCGGGTTTGCCAGCGGTTGCGGTTCGCATTCCCAACCACCCGCTCACGCTCCGGCTGCTGGCATCGATCCCTTTTCCGCTGGCGGCTCCCAGTGCCAATCCGTTCGGCTACATCAGCCCCACCACTGCCCGGCACGTTGCCAACCAGTTGGGCGATCAGGTGCCGTATATTCTCGACGGTGGACCGGCGCAGGTGGGCTTAGAATCGACCATTGTGGGGTTTGACAGTGGGATGCCCGTTATTTACCGGCTCGGTGGCCTGAGTCCGGAGGAAATCAAGGCCTTAATTGGTCCGGTAACCATCCGCACGCATTCCACTGCCAATCCGCAGGCACCCGGTATGCTCAGCAGTCATTATGCCCCGCGAAAGCCCCTGATTTTGCTGGCAGCCGGCACCAGCCCGCCACCCGGCATGCGAACGGGCATACTGGCTTTTCGCGAGCCGTTCTGCGGTATTGACTACCTAAACCAGCGCGTTCTTTCGCCCACCGGCAATCTGGCCGAAGCCGCCAAAAACCTGTTTGCTCACCTGCGGGCACTCGATGATGCCCTCGACCTCGATGTGCTCTATGCCGAAGCGTTGCCCAACGAGGGGCTTGGCCAGGCCATAAACGACCGGCTCCGGCGGGCAAGTGTACGATGACTGGCCGTTTATTCATGGCCAATTTATGCCAAAGCCATCCGCCAAAGCGGGCTGATGTAACCATTCAAACCCTCGTTTTTAGTTGCTTTTTATATGAAATCCTGGATTGCTGCGGCCCGGCCGCGTACGTTGCCGCTTGCGCTGGCCAGTATTGTGCTGGGTAGCCTGCTGGCACTGGCTAATGTTAAGTTCAGCTGGAAAATTACCCTGCTGGCATCGCTCACAACCATTTTTCTTCAGATACTGTCCAATTTCGCCAATGATTATGGCGATGCGGTGTCGGGCAAAGATACTGATCAGCGGGTGGGGCCACGCCGGGCGGTGGCCACCGGCGACATTAGCAAAGAAGCCATGTTGCGCGGCATCTTCATCACGGCGGTGCTGTCGCTGGTCAGCGGTATCTGGCTGCTGGTCGAATCGTTTCGCGATGCAGGCCCGTTGGCGGGGGGCACGGCGGTTTCGCCTAAATTCTGGGTTTTTCTCCTGCTGGGATTGCTGAGTATTGCGGCTGCGGTGGGCTACACCAACGGCAAACGACCCTATGGTTACGCTGGTTTCGGCGACATTGCCGTGCTGGTTTTTTTTGGCTGGGTTGGCGTTTTGGGTACCTATTTTCTGCACACGCTGTCGTTTGTTCCCTTGCTGCTGCTGCCCGCCACGAGCGTGGGTCTGTTTGCTACGGGCGTGCTCAATATCAACAACATACGCGATATTGAGACCGACACGCTGACGGGAAAACGGTCGATTCCGGCGCGGCTGGGCCGGCGGCTGGCCATCCGATACCACTGGGGGCTGCTGCTGGCGGGTATGGCCTGCGCGGTGGCTTATTCTTTTCTTAACGACGCGCCCCTGATGGGATATATTTATGTGATGGCGTTTCCGCTCTTCCTGCTGAACGGCCGGGCCGTGGCCACCCATAAA
>JAYVAP010000050.1:0-3534 GCA_043750915.1 Spirosoma sp.
ACGCGTGGTCCCACAAAAAAAAGGTAGCCAATATGATCGGGCTACCTTTTTTTGTTCAGAAAAATACGCTTCTGGCTTTTAATCGTCAATTTCGCCTTCGTCATTGTCTTCGGTAGCGGCCAGAACCGGGTCTGTCAACGCTTCCTGATCGTCAGCTATTTTGGCGCGAATTTTGGCTTCCAGTTCGGCACTCAGTTCGGGATTGTCGAGGAGCAATTCTTTCACCGCATCGCGGCCCTGTGCCAGGCGGCTGGTTCCGTAGGAAAACCACGAACCCGATTTTTTAACGATCTCCATCTCAACGGCCAGGTCGAGAATCTCGCCTACTTTGGAGATGCCCTGACCGTACATAATGTCGAACTCGACCACTTTGAAGGGAGCCGCCATTTTGTTTTTGACCACTTTTACTTTGGTGCGGTTACCCACCACGTTATCGGTCCCCTCTTTTATCTGGCCAATGCGCCGGATGTCTAACCGAACGGATGCGTAGAATTTAAGGGCGTTACCACCGGTGGTCGTTTCGGGGTTACCGAACATAACACCGATTTTTTCGCGCAACTGGTTGATAAATATGCAGCAGCAACCCGTTTTGTTGATCGTGCCGGTCAGTTTGCGCAGGGCCTGCGACATCAGGCGGGCCTGCAAACCCATTTTGCTCTCGCCCATTTCGCCTTCAATCTCGGCTTTGGGCACCAGGGCGGCTACCGAGTCAATGACAATAATGTCGATGGCACCGGAGCTGATGAGGTGTTCGGTAATTTCGAGTGCCTGCTCGCCATTGTCGGGCTGCGAGATAAGCAGGTTTTTAGTGTCGATGCCCAGTTTTTCCGCGTATGCCCGGTCGAAGGCATGTTCCGCATCGATAAATGCCGCCAGCCCGCCTGCCTTCTGGGCTTCGGCGATGCAGTGCATGGTCAGGGTGGTTTTACCCGACGATTCAGGTCCGTATATTTCAACGACCCGACCGCGCGGCAAACCGCCAATGCCCAGGGCCAGGTCAAGCCCCAGCGAGCCGGTTTTGATAACCGGCACATCGACCACCCGGCTTTCGCTCAGGCGCATAACCGTGCCTTTGCCATACGCCTTATCGAGCTTTTCAATGGTCGTTTGCAGGGCCTTTAGTTTGTTATCAGCGGCAGTTGCTGCAGCCGTTGCCGAATCAGATTTAGCCATGTTTGGATTGTTGTTTAAACAGATAAAATTACCCAAAAAGGGAGAGAAAACCAAACGAAATGTAAAAATATCCCCTACACATGCGCCCCGCCTTCATCCGCACTTCCGCAAATAAGTAAAGTCCGTTTTGCTGCTACCCGGAAGCAGCAAAACGGACTCTACCAACCAGTAACCCAATGCCTACAGTGTTGAGTCTGCCGGAACGGGTTGTGCAGGTGCGGCTGGTTGCGGCTGAGCGGGTGGTGACGGGGGCGGCTGCATTTGTCCCTGCTGACCGGGATAGCCCGATGGATCACCGTAAGGCCGGGCAACCGGCCCAATCAACTCCACCGACGTGATGTAATATTTAGTATCGCCGTTCCAGGGCAGGCGGATAATTTTCTCTTCGTAGTGCAGCGTCACGCGTTGCCCCGACTTAACGGCATCCGTAATTTGGGTGGCAACGGCATCTTCTTTCACCGAAAAATCGAAATATTGCGGTGTCAGCGAGCCTGTTTCGCCCGAAAAGCCGCCCACGTTCAACACACCTTCGTAGGTTTTGAAGAGAAAACCCCGGCGGCTGAATTTAGAAATGGTGCCTGCGCGTTCGCCGTCGCTGTAGCTCCAGCCGGTGAGGGCATACAAAATTCCGAAAACGACTAACAGAAATAACAGAAAGTACAATAACCCTCGCATGGATTTAATTGGTTTAGTTGCGGTGAAAACCGTGCAAATAGACAAAATTTACGGGACAAACGTAGGGGAATATCCGCAAATTCAGAACGTTTGGCCGAGACTTTTGTTTGCCAGACCCTCTTTTTGCTCTCCGTGCCCCGCCCCAGGCCCGGAAATCGGGCAGGCTAACGAACGGTTTTGGGTAGGTATGCAGGAAAGAAACTAACTGCATCCGGCTTATTTCGATCAGTAGAACCGGGGCCAACGGGCTTTTCCGGTTTGTTGCCCTGAAGTTCTGCCCCGTATTTCGTTACTTTGCCTGTGGTGAGCCAGTCAAAGTAACTGACTGGTAATCAAACCAGACAAAATAGGCTTTTTCGTTGTTAACCTTTTTTATTTTCTGAAATGAGTACGATTCAAAGCATTCACGCCCGGCAAATTCTGGATTCGCGCGGGAACCCGACCGTTGAAGTCGATGTGCGCACCGAAAACGGTTTTCTGGGACGGGCCGCCGTACCGTCCGGCGCATCGACGGGCTCGCACGAGGCCGTCGAACTGCGCGACGACGATGCCGGTGTCTACGCTGGCAAAGGCGTTCTGAAAGCCGTCTCGAACGTAAATGAACTGATTTTTCCCGAGTTAGTGGGCATATCGGTTTATGAGCAAAACATGCTCGACAGGATCATGCTTGAGCTGGATGGAACACCCAATAAAAGCCGCCTGGGGGCCAATGCCATTTTGGGCGTGTCGCTGGCAGTGGCCAAAGCAGCCGCGCAGGAAGCCGGGATGCCACTCTACCGCTATGTGGGGGGCGTGAATGCCAACACCTTGCCCGTGCCCATGATGAACATCCTCAACGGCGGCTCTCATGCCGATAATTCCATTGACTTCCAGGAGTTTATGGTTATGCCCGCCAACGCAGCGAGTTTCTCGGAAGCTCTGCGGATGGGCACCGAAATTTTCCATACGCTCAAAAAAGTGCTCAAAAGCAAGGGCATGTCGACCAATGTTGGCGATGAGGGTGGCTTTGCCCCCAACATTCCATCCAACGAGGAGGCTATTCAAATTATCCTGCAGGCCATCGAAAAAGCAGGATACCGGCCGGGCGAAGATGTGTGGGTGGCCATGGATGCCGCCACGTCGGAATTCTACGATGCCGAAACGAAACAGTACCACTTCAAAAAATCGACCGGCGATAAGCTGACTTCGTCTGAAATGGCAGGCTACTGGAAAGAATGGGTGCGCAAATACCCAATTATGTCCATCGAAGACGGCATGGCTGAAGATGACTGGGCGGGCTGGAAAATGCACACCGACGAGCTGAAGGGCACGAACACACAATTGGTTGGCGACGATCTGTTTGTGACCAACGTTACCCGGTTGCAGCAGGGCATCGACCAGGGCATTGCCAACGCCATTCTGGTGAAAGTAAACCAGATAGGCTCGCTCACCGAAACCATCGACACGGTGAATTTGGCTAAGCGCAACGCTTACAAAAACATTATGTCGCACCGCTCCGGCGAAACCGAAGATGCCACCATCGCCGACCTTGCCGTGGCCCTGAACACGGGCCAGATAAAAACCGGCTCTGCCTCGCGCTCCGACCGCATGGCCAAGTACAACCAGCTCCTGCGTATTGAAGAGGAACTGGGCGAAACAGCGTATTTTCCGGGACTGAAATTTTAATCGCGTCGATGCCCGGCGGGG
>JAYVAP010000051.1:0-6306 GCA_043750915.1 Spirosoma sp.
CAGTCAGGCGTTTGGCCGGGCACCCTACAAAACGCTGGTGGACTGGTGGACCCGCAATTCGGGCCGTGTGCATTTATATGTGGGGCAGGGGGCATACCGCGTGGGGCGTGGCTCGGAGCGGGATCCGGGCTGGGGTCGGGCCACTGAGTTTTCCGATCAGATACGCTATAACCGCCAGCAAAAAGCGGTGCTGGGGAGTGTATTCTTTAGTGCCAAATCACTAACCAAAAATGCGTTGTCCATCCGCGATTCGCTGCAAACCAACTTTTACCGCCATCCGGCCCTGGTACCCACCATGCCCTGGTTAGACAGCATTCCGCCCCTGCCACCCCACGACCTCAAAGCCGCCACCACACCTGATGGTATTGACCTGTTCTGGCAGCAGCCGGGCGTGGCCGCCGATGGCAACCGGGCCAGTGCCTATATCGTTTACCGCTTCGAGGGGCACCGGCCGCGTCTGTCGCTGAATGATCCCCGGCTTATTGTGGCCCGCTGTTTCGGCGAATCATCGACCCAGTTCTTTGACAAAACCGCCGATCTGAAAAAGAAATATGTATACGTGGTAACGGCCGTGGACCGGCTGCAAAATGAAAGCCGGGCGGTGGTGCTGCGCCTACCCTGATCAGGCCTGGTAAGCAGCCATAACCTCGTTGAGCGGGCGGGCATCGGGAAAATAGCCCACTAATTTAAGCAGAATGCCCTCCACAACGGCATCGGGGCAGGAGGCTCCACAGGTCAACATGATGGTAAGTGGTTGTAAATCAGTCGGTTGTGGAATAAAGTTTTCCCTTACCACTTCCTGTTTCGTATGGGTATTGAAGTGCCGAATCAGGGTTTCGGAGAGAATTTTTTGTGCTGATTCGATAAAATAGGTTGGCAATTTGTCGGCGCACAACTCCACTAAGTGCAGGGTGTTCGACGAGTTGTAGCCCCCGGCCACAATGGCCAGGTGAGCGGGGTAGTTGAGCAGGGCATAGGTAGCGTCCTGATTGTCGTTGGTGGCGTAGCAAAGCGTGTCGCGGGTGTTGGCAAAATGAGACTCCACCTCCCCGGCGGCCAATCCATAGGTCTGCGCCATCACCTGCTTCAGATAATCGGCAATGCCCTGCGTGTCGGAAGCCAGCATGGTGGTCTGGTTCACCACCCCAATGCGCTGCAGGTCACGGGCGGGGTCGAAGCCCTCGGAAAACTGCCCGGCAAACTCATCATAAAACTGGCTGGCCGGTAGCTGTCCGGTAATATAGCCGGCCAGCCGCTGGGCCTGCGCCATGTTTTTGACCACCACGGTAGGCGCGGCTTCCTTGCTGTGGGAGAATGTGGCGCGGGTTTCTTCATGGCTTGGCTTGCCATGAATCACCACGGTGTAGTTTTTCTGGCCGATCTGAGCCGCTTTGTTCCACACTTTTTCAACAAACGGGCAGGTTGTGTCGTAGCGTGCCAGCACGCCCACCGCCCGATCCAGGCCAATGGCCGAGAGTTGCTGCTGAATTTCGAGCGTGGTGCCAAAAGCCGGAATAATCACGACATCGTCGGGCGTGAGTTCCGACCAGGGGGTGAGCTGCCGACCGTCCGTATCCATAATGAAACGAACGCCCCGGTCCTGCAAATCGGCATTCACGTCGGGGTTATGAATCATTTCGCTGAGCAGAAAAATGCGTTTGCCCGGGTTTTCGGCAATGGCTTTGTAGGCAATTTCAACGGCATTTTCAACGCCATAACAAAAACCGAAGTGCCGGGCAATGTAAAAGCGAATGGGCCCAAAATCGAGAATGGTGGGGGTGAAATCGCGCTTGAGTTTGTCGCGTTTCCGCCTGAATTCTTTCAGGGGGGTAATTATGCAGCTGCGATAATAGTCGGGGATGTCGAAAGTTTTCATGGCTCAGCGGGTGAAAAAGCGAAAGATGCCAGCCATCGGTGTCTGACTGATAAAGGCTTTTTAGGGTATAACAGCACAGCAAAACACTACGTTCGCCACCAAAGCAGCCACGCATTCATGCCCGAACGCTTAGGCATGATGAGGCTTATTCATAGCTCATGATGCCCTTCAAAATATCGTCTAAGTATTCGCGGGAGTTGGCCAGACGGGGAACCTTGTGCTGCCCGCCCAGTTTGCCGCGCTGCTTCATCCAGGCATAGAAGGTACCGCGTGGTACCACATGAACGCGGGGTTGCTGGAGCACAATGTCGTTGTAGCGTTTGGCATCGTAATCGGAGTTAATCTGCCGGAGCGTATCGTCAACGATCTTATTGAAATGACCCTGGTTATCCGGTTTTTGGGTAAATTCGATCACCCATTCATGACAGCCATTCGCCCCGTTGCTCATATACACCGGTCCGGCGGTGTAGTCGGCTATAACGGCTCCCGTTGCTTCGCAGGCCCGCGTGATGGCAGCTTCGGCGTTTTCAACGATGACCTCCTCGCCGAAGGCATTGATAAAATGCTTGGTGCGGCCACTTACCTTCAGCCGGTGCGGGTATAACGACGTGAAGCGCACGGTGTCGCCCACCTTGTAGCGCCAGAGGCCGCTGTTGGTCGACACAACGAGGGCGTAGTTTTTGTCTAACGCTACCTCGTCAATTGTCAGGGCTGTTGGAAAGGGCTGGTCGGCTTCGTGCAGGGGAACGAACTCATAAAAAATGCCGTAGTCGAGCATCAGCAACATCTCGCCCACGCGGCTGAGGTCGTCCTGGATGGCAAAAAAACCTTCCGACGCGTTGTAAACTTCCTGATAATGAACGTTTTCTGAGGGCAGTATCTGCTGGCGGAATAAATCCCGATAGGGCTGGAAATTGACCGCGCCGTGAACCAGCAGCTCGAAGTTGGGCCACACCTCCAGAATCGTTGTTTTGCCGGTGCGGGCCAGAATTTTGTCGATCAGCACTAATGCCCAGGTGGGTGCGCCCAGCATACTGGTTACGTTTTCCCGCGCCGTAATGTCGGCTATGCGCTCCAGTTTGGCCTCCCACTCGTCCATCAAAGCCACCTCGAGTGAAGGCGTTCGGATGAACTGCGCCCAGCTCGGCAGGTTTTTCATCACCACCGCCGACACATCGCCGGTCACGCTGTTAGCCCCGTAGGGGTTGGCGTGCAAACTGCCGCCAATGGACAAGCCTTTGCCCTCGAACGTACGACTGCCGGGGTTGTTGGCTATGTACAGTGCCATCATATCCTTGCCGCCCCGGATGTGGCTTTCGTCCAGAGACTCCGTCGTGACGGGAATAAATTTGCTGCGTGCGTTGGTCGTGCCGGACGATTTGGAGAACCACCGCACCGGCGACGGCCATAGCACCCTGGGTTCCCCTTTCATGATGCGCTCGATGTAGGGAAACAGTTCTTCGTAGCTCGACACGGGCACGCGCTGCTGGAAATCGGCAACGGTCCGAATCGTGGCGTAGTCGTATTTACGCCCCCACTCGGTGTGCCGTCCCGACCGGATTAACTGACTGAATACCGTTTGCTGCACCGCGCCGGGGTGTTTCATCATGGCCTCTATGCGCGGAATTCGCCGTTGCAGGAGCCATTTTAGCGTGGTGTTTAGAAAAGTCATAAGGTCAGTAGACGCAGGGATCAGCCAGGTTGGGCTGAGTAGTCAGAGAAACGCACAAAAGGGGCAAGTGGTTTATAAACCGAGCGCCCGGTCAGGATAATCAGTAATCAGGCCATCGACACCCCACGTTTTCAGCCGGGCCATATCGTCGCGCTGGTTCACCGTCCACGGAATAACCTGAATACGCTGCCCGTGCAGCCAGGTAATTTTTTCGGGGCTAAGCAGCTGGTAATACGGGCTGTATATGTCGGGGTTGAAGCCCAGTTGGGCAATGTTTTTTTCGGGGCTGCGCAGGTTTTCGACCAAAGCCGCCAACCGAACGGCCGGATAACTGCCCGCTGCCTTTCCGTTACCCGCCATGCCCTGTTTCCACTGCTTGAGCACGGCAAAATCGAAACTCTGAATCACAATCCGGCCGGGCGCAAGTTGTTTGCCAACAATTGCGCCGACCAGGTCGCAGAAGGCCGCCGGTTCGGGCTGGCTTTTGTTGTATTCCGAGGGGTCGCTTTTAAGTTCGATGTTGTATGAAAAGGCCGGCAGTTTTTTGGCTTTCCGGTAGGCTTCGGCCTGCTCAATCACGTCGCTCAGCAGCGGCTTGCAGATCTTGATTTTTTGTTGTTCAGGATAAGCCGGGTTGCCGTTTGCGCCAACGTCGTAGCGTTTTATGTCGGCATAGTCCATCTGGTACAGATTCAGGCTTTTTTGTTCGCTCTTGCTAACGGGGCTACCATCGGGTTTGGTGCTGAAAGCCGCGTTGAAATACGGCTCGTGCGAAACCACCACCTGCCGGTCTTTGCTGATGACCACGTCTAACTCCAGCGTGGTAACGCCAAGGTCGAGGGCTTTCAGGAAGGCCGGGACCGTGTTTTCAGGCATCAGCCCCCGGCAACCCCGGTGGCCCTGAAGATCGAAGGCGGGCGGAGCCGGGTGCGCCGGCTGAAAAATCAGGTTCATGGCAAGTAAAAAAAAGGCAATTGGCATACGATTGAGCGATAAGAACACCCAAAAGTACGGTTTTCTGTTTACACAAAATGCCACGTACTCAATTGATCCGTCGGCGATTACGAGCTGGATAGATGACGCTGCTGTTTTTTTTGCTCAAATAACGCGCTCGGGCGGGGTGCTGGCCACCACGCCCGCCCGAGCGGGCAGCACCGGGCTGGATGCTCAAAGGGGCCTTAAGTACCCTGCTACACCGACAAGAACATGCGTTGTTGAGCCATTAGTGATCAATGTGAACGAATTTGGACTAATTGGCAAAAGAACATTTTTTATTTGCTGAGGGCATTGGTAAACTTGCAGAAAACAATGCCGTTTTGCTCCCGTGCGCCATGAATTACGCCAAAGCTATCCTGTTTTCTGTTCTTGCGTTAACGCTCGTCTGGGCACTGAACCGCCCGTGGGGCAGCGTCCCGGCGTTTGGCCCACTGCTGAGTCCGTTTGTGGGATTCTGGCAAAATGCGGAAGCCGATATGCCTGACAGCGGGGAGATTGGCCTGAGCGGCACTCAGGCACCCGTTATAGTCAGGTTCGACGATCAGGCGGTGCCGCACGTATTTGCCCAAAACGATGCAGATGCCTACTTTGCGCAGGGATACCTCACGGCCCGCGACCGCCTTTGGCAGATGGAGTTTCAGACCCACGCGGCTGCCGGGCGGCTGGCCGAACTCGTTGGCGAGCGGGCATTGCCACTCGACCGGTTTAGCCGCGAGATCGGGATGGTGTACGGAGCCGAGCGGGCATTGCAGGCCATGATGAGCAATCCGATATCGAAACAAATTGTGGAGCGGTATTCGGCGGGCGTGAATGCCTGGATTTCCCACCTCCAGCCCGCCAGCTACCCCATCGAATACAAACTGCTGGGCTACGCGCCCGAACCCTGGACACCCCTGAAATGTGCCCTATTGCTGAAAGCCATGACCAGTACGCTGGCCAGCGGAGCCGATGATTTGCAGATGAGCAACGTCCGAAAACTGTTCGGGGCGGCCGTTACCGACGATCTGTTTCCCAACTACCCCGACCATGAAGATCCCATTATTCCGCCCGGCACGAAATGGGATTTCAAACCACTGCCCATTCCCGCATTGGCCGATTCGCTGCCGGCCGCCGGTAACCCGCTGGTGCTGCGCTGGCCCGACCGCGACCCGGCCATTGGCAGCAATAACTGGGCAGTTGGTGCCCAAAAATCGGCTACGGGCTATCCCATCCTGGCCAACGACCCTCACCTGAACCTGAGTTTGCCGTCTATCTGGTATCAAATTCAGTTGGTGTCGCCCACTATGAATGTTTGCGGTGCCTCATTGCCGGGCGCACCGGGGGTTATTATTGGGTTTAATCAGCAAATTGCCTGGGGCGTTACCAATGTGGGTGCCGACGTGCTGGATTTCTATAAAATTCTGTTTCGCGATGCTACCCGGCAAGCCTACTGGCATGATGGCCAGTGGAAACCGGTGCGTCGTCGGCTGGAGGTAATTCGGATCAAGGGGAAGCCCGCCCTGATCGACACCGTTTATTATACGCACCACGGCCCCGTTATTAATCAGACGGGGCAAAAAGGTCGCGCCAACATTCCGTCGGGCTATGCCGCCCGCTGGATTGCCCACGAACCCACCAACGAATTGCTGGCCTACTACCAACTGAACCGGGCTAAAAACTACGACGACTACGCCAAATCGCTGACGTATTACGGTGCTCCGGCCCAGAATTTCGTGTTCGCCGACGTCAACAAGGACATTGCCATCATTCCCAACGGCAAATA
>JAYVAP010000052.1:0-3600 GCA_043750915.1 Spirosoma sp.
CTTAGCCACGCGGGGTTTCCCGCCATACCGCACCGTTATGGACTCCGTCTGGCCGGGTTGCTGCAACTTGGTCAGCGTCACAAAATAAGCATTGCCATCCTGCCGAACGGACAGCGGCTCGCCATCCTGTTCCACGCCCAGCACGCGCAGGGGCCGCTGCAAATCGACCTGCATGATCTGGCCCGGCTTCAGCACGCGATACCGGATGGTGGTGGATCCGCTCAGGCTGCTGTCGGTGGGTTGCACCCGCACCCGGAGGTGATAAAAAGTCAGGTCCCACCAGGCGCGTTCGGGCGTGATAGACCCGCGCAGGGTGTCGTCGTGGGTAAAAACAAACCGCTGCGCCGGTGCTGCCTTGGCCAGCAGGAGCAAAAAAATGAGCCAGAAAAAAGCGCAGAGCCGCATGAAAAAAGTCAGAGAAAGCACTACCCGCTGGTTTGGCAGAGCGGCTGAAATTCAACTCAAAAATCAATCGTCTTAGGTTCTTGTATTGGTGTGAGCACGGGCGTGCGGTAGCTGCGGATGAGGCAGAAAAGCCCGATGAGCACCAGCGGAATGCTCAGTTGCTGGCCGATATTCAGGTACATGCTGGCTTCTTTGGCTACCTGATCTTCTTTAAGGTATTCGTAGAAAAAACGCAGGGTAAAAACCCAAACCAGAAAAATACCGAGCATACTGCCGTGGGGTGTTCGGGCCTTCCGGCGATTCCAGAACCACGTCAGGAAAAAGAACAGCACCAAACACGACAGTGACTCGTAGAGCTGGGCCGGATGGCGGGGTATTTTGGCATACTCGTTGTTGTTCATGAACACAAACGCCCAGGGCACATCGGTTGGGCGACCCACGATTTCGGAGTTCATCAGGTTGCCAAACCGAATGCAGGCACCAGCCAGGGCCACCATGATAACCATCCGGTCGGCAACCCACAGAAACGACTGTCCGGTGGCCCGGCTCGACTGCCGACGCGAATAAAGCCAGAGGGCGAGCATGATGCTGGGGAATGCACCGTGGCTGGCTAAACCCGCAAAGGGCGGCAAAATAACTTCGAGCGGATTTTTGAAGAGCACTTCCGGCTCATAAAACAAAAAGTGACCCAGGCGGGCACCCAATATGGTGGCAACGACCATATAAATCAGCAGTGTGTCGGTATCGGCAATGGGTTTGCGCTCCTGCTTGAAAATGTGGGTCATAATCTGCATTCCGATCAGAAAACCCAGCGCAAAGAGCAAGCCATACCAGCGGACAGAAAACGCACCGAGGTGAAAAATTTCGGGATTAACATCCCAGATAACGTATTGCAACATAATGAATCGGGTCAGTGCCGGTCAATAGTAGGCGACGGCTCGCAAAGATAGGCATTACGGGAAAGTTTTTAGTTGTTCCGGCGTTATAGGCCCATGTTGAAATCCATTCTGATTGGGTTGGTCCGTGCTTATCAGGCGATGCTGTCGCCCTACCTGCCCAACGCCTGCCGCTACACGCCCACCTGCTCGCAGTATACCATTGAGGCCATCCGCAAGCACGGAGCCTGGCGGGGGGGCTGGCTGGGCCTCAAACGCATGGGCCGATGCCACCCCTGGGGCGGGCATGGCTACGATCCGGTGCCCTGAAAAAACGCGGTTCGGGCACCGTGTACTGGGGCGGCTCAAATATAATGCACTTCACTGCTCAGGCCGTGGATGGTGAGGTTTATTTCGCGGATGCCGATGCGGTAGTGGTCAATGGCGAAATCGGACGTATTGGCTTTCATTTGCCAGCAGGTGGCGGGCGTGAGCAGGGCCAGCAGGTTACCGCGCTGGAGCGTCTTTTCGGCGTGGTAATGCCCGCAGACAACGGTGGTGTGGCACGGCAAATCGCGCACCAAGGCCAAAAACTGCTCCGACTGGCGGAATGGGTACTGCGTATCCATAAACGGAACGTCGGCGGGTGCAGGCGGGTGGTGCATAAACACCAGCACGTTGCTGTCGCGCAGGGCCGTCATATACTCCCGCAGCCAAACCCACTGTGCGTCCGACAGCCTGCCCTGATTCGTATCTAAGAACAATGCCGGATGGCCTTCGAGGGGCAGCGCATAATAAAGTTCGGCACCATGCAGGTGGTGGGTGAGTCCAAATGTCTCGGCCATCAGCACCGCATTGTCGTGGTTGCCCGCAATATAATAGCACAGATAGGGCAATTTGTCGACTTCTTCCTTTACCCACTCATACACCGCCCGGTCGCCGGTATCTAAGCAGATGTCGCCCCCAATAACCAGACAGTCGGGCCTGATCTGGGGCAGAAAGGCGAGTGCTTTCAAAAAATTCTCCCGAACGGCAACCCCCTGCGGTTCGTCGTGGGCAGCACCGATGTGCAGGTCTGTGATAAAGGCAATTTTCATTTTGTTTTGGCTTCGTTCCAGTACACGTCCATTTCGGCCAGGGTCATCTCGCTGAGCAGTTTGCCGCTGGCGCGGGCCTGCTCTTCCAGATACTGAAAGCGTTTAATGAACTTTTTGTTTGTGCGTTCGAGGGCGGTTTCGGGATTGATGTCGATGAAGCGGGCGTAGTTGACGAGCGAAAACAGCAGATCGCCAAACTCGGCTTCGGCCCGCCGGTGGTCGATGGGATCGCCCGTGTCGCCGTTAAATTCGGCTTTAAACTCCTGTAGTTCTTCCTCCACTTTTTCCCAGACCTGGCGTTTTTCGTCCCAGTCGAAACCTGCGCCCCTGGCTTTTTCCTGAATCCGCATGGCTTTCACGAGTGCGGGCAGCGACCCCGGCACCCCACCCAGCACCGATTTGTTGCCTTCTTTCAGCTTAAGCTGCTCCCAGTTGGCTTTTACCTGCTCCTCCGTATCGGCCCTGACTTTGTGGCCCTCGGCATCGGCGTAGATGTGGGGGTGGCGGCCAATGAGCTTGTCACAAACGCCGTTCAGCACGTCGGCCATGTCGAACTGGCCAGGTGATTCCGGGGCCTGCTCCGACGCAATTCTGGCGTAAAAAACCAAGTGCAACTGAATGTCACCCAACTCTTTACGGATTTCGGTCAGGTCGTTTTCCAGAATGGCATCGGAGAGTTCGTAGGTTTCTTCGATGGTGAGGTGGCGCAGGCTCTCCAAGGTTTGTTTGCGGTCCCAGGGGCACTGTTCGCGCAGTTCGTCCATGATTGTCAGCAGCCGGTCGAAAGCCATCAGCTGCGCCCAACGGCGGGGCGGCAGGTGCTGAAAATGGGTCAATTGGTCCATAAATTCCTACGTGTTGAGCGGCTCGATACGTTTCGGGCAAGCCGGATTATGCCCCAAATGTCGGGCTTAGGCACGCGGTTTCCGAGTGGTACCAAAATTTCTCAACTTTGCGGTATGCGCATCACCGAAGTCGAACTTAAAAATTTCAAACGCTTCACCGATCTGATGCTCAATGGCATTCCGCCCAATGCCAGGCTGGTGTTATGGACTGGCTCAAACGATTTACAGCGTAATGAATTTGAGCGGTTTTACAAGTTTTTCAACATGAAAGTCCGGTATGACAAAACCATGATCGTTCAACTAAACCTGGCCAAAAAGCGGCTCGTGCAAACGAAGTGGTTTCGGCAGCAGATCGGAGCCGTTGTGAATGCCTGACTA
>JAYVAP010000053.1:0-5667 GCA_043750915.1 Spirosoma sp.
TGGTAGTGTAGTGAATGGTGGGATTAAAAAGGCTACCCTCGTTGAGGGTAGCCTTTTTTGTTTTTAATCTACCATGTCTATTGAACAATCTATCTAAGATTATCCGCAATTACAGGCAAAACCTTTCGCTTATCCCGGTAGTTAATTTCAAAAACTCAACCGGTATCTGTCTACCATTCCTGTTAATTGTTATGACCAAATATGCTAACGCGGCCCCTGCACCGGAACCTGCTCAAACGAAACCCGGCAAACCGTATCCCTTAGGTGCTACCTGCACAGAGAACGGCGTTAATTTTGCGCTCTTCAGCGAACACGCGGCCGCTGTTTACCTGTGTTTGTATGATGCCACCGATGCAACTACCGAAACTGCCCGCATCCCGCTGACCGAGCGCACCGACCTGATCTGGCATATTCTGGTGGATGACCTGTTGCCGGGCCAACGCTACGGCTTCCGCGTCGACGGGCCGTATGACCCTAAATCGGGCCAGTTTTTCAATGTCAACAAACTCCTGCTCGACCCCTACGCCCGCGCCATCGACGCGCCCATTACCCACAACGACAGCTGGTTAGGCTACGACTATAAAAATCCCTCGGCAGAGCGTTACCTCATCAAGAGCGACGAAGACAGCGGGCCAACCATGCCCAAATGCGTGGTAATTGACCCGGCCTTCGACTGGGGAAACGATACGCCACCCGCTACGCCCATGCACCGCTCGGTGATTTATGAGATGCACGTGAAAGGCTTTACCCAACTGCACCCCACCATCCGAAAATCAGTGCGGGGCACCTATGCCGGTTTGGGAACGCCAGAGAGCGTTGATTACCTCACTAAATTAGGTATCACCGCCGTTGAGCTGCTGCCCGTTCATCAGTTTACCGACGAGAGTTACTGGGGATATAACAGCATTGGTTTTTTTGCGCCCCAAAACACCTACTCGTCGTCGGGAATGGCCGGACAGCAGGTCACCGAATTTAAAGAGATGGTTAAAAACCTCCACAAAGCGGGTATCGAAGTGATCCTGGATGTGGTGTATAATCATACGGCCGAGGGGAACCATTTTGGTCCCATGCTGTCGTTTCAGGGCATCGACAACCGCGCCTACTACCACCAGGTCGACGACAGCCCGGAACACTACATGGATTATACGGGCACGGGCAACACCTTTAGTTTGAGTCACCCGCGTGCGTTGCAACTGGTCATGGACAGCCTGCGCTACTGGGTGACGGAGATGCACGTCGACGGTTTTCGGTTCGATCTGGCCTCGGCGCTGGTGCGTACGGATGAGGAAGCCGGCCGGGTTTCGTCGTTTCTGGACACCGTGGCCCAGGACCCCATTCTGGCACGGGTGAAACTCATTGCCGAACCCTGGGATATTCAGTCGTACCAGGTGGGTAGCTTTCCGGTGCAATGGTCTGAGTGGAACGGCAAATACCGCGATACCTTTCGGGCCTACTGGAAAGGCGACGAAGGGAAAGCCGGTGAAGCCGCCGTGCGCTTGCTGGGCAGCCCCGATTTGTATGCCAGTGATGGCCGTTCGCCCGCCAACAGCGTCAACCTCATTACGGCCCACGACGGCTTCACGCTCAACGACCTGGTGAGCTACAACGAGAAGCATAACGAAGCCAACGGCGAGGACAACAACGACGGCTCCAACGATAACCTGAGCTGGAACTGCGGAGCCGAAGGCGCAACCGACGATGCGGCCATCAATGAACTGCGCGAACGGCAAAAACGCAACTTCCTGGCCACCATGCTCCTCAGTCAGGGAACACCCATGCTGGTGATGGGCGATGAGTGTGGCCGTACCCAACACGGAAACAACAACGTATATAATCAGGACAGCGAGATCAGCTGGATGAACTGGGACTGGACCGAGAAACAACAGGCCCTCTTTGAGTTTACCAGCCAGCTAACCACGCTGCGCCTGGATATTCCCCTACTGAGCCGCCGTAAATTCTTTGGCAACGAGCAAGTTTCTTATCTGCGGCCTGATGGTCAGGAAATGACATCCGACGACCTCAGCAACCCACACACGCACTGCCTGGCCCTGTTTATGGATGGGATGCGGGTAAGCGAGCAAACCGAAGACGGACAGGACATCGGTGATGAGCAGTTGCTGTTGATCCTGAACGCCTACTGGGCCGATATTGCGTTTATGCTCCCAAAAATCGGGCGAAAAACAATATCCTGGGAAGTGCTGGTCGACACATCGACGGGCGAACTGTCGCCCAACTGGCAGGCCGTCAAAGGCGGCCACGAATATGTGGTACCGGGCCGGTCGACGGTGTTGCTAAGGCTGAAGTAAAAGAATGCACCCGTTACACATAAATGCCATGCCACCTGATGGGAGACATGGCATTTATGTGTTCAGACATTCAGCAATAATCGGTCAGGCCGTTTTTTTAAATGTCCATTCGGCCAGCACCATCGGCGAATCCTGCAGCGCGTTATAGAGTTCTTTATCGTCTTTGAAAACCAGCTTCACCAGTTCAAACGTCTCAACATGCACCGAAAACTCCGGTGCCTCGAACGGCCAGGGTTGCAGGCCCAGGGTCTGGTCGGGATGCTGTGAAATAAAATACGGTGTGCCATCCGGCCCTTTGCTGACTTCGAGCTGGCGACCTTCGGGCGGTAGCTGGTCGAGGCATAATATCAAAGACAGCGCATCGCACCACTGCACAAAGGCGTAGCCATAATCGGCTTCTGCTTTGGTAGCCCCATATTGCTTCCGCCATTTGGTCTGATTACCGCTTTGCTGGTCCAGGAAGGTGTCCAATGCCGGGTCGGTACCTTTTTTGTCGGCATATAAAAACGTAGTGTGCATTGACAGCAGGAGGGCATTCCAGCGGCTTTTGTGCAGGCCGATATCAATCATATTCCCGCACTGCTCCACCGAGTATTCGGGAATTTGAAACGGCAGGGGGGCACCGGCGGTGGTGAGGTGGTTGCGGTCCTGCCAGGGTTCCTGCCCATCATCGTGCTCGGTGAGGGCAACCAGCGTTTCGATCCAGTGAACCGGTCGTTTCCGGATTTGCCAGTGCATAGCCACCTGAACCGCCAGTAAGCCGTGGGCCTGCTGGTTAATGATTTTCCAGCCCGTATCCGTTTGGTTTACAATCATAAAAGCAAAGCTGTTGATAGTCAGTAGGTTATGAATTGAAAAGACATCGAACCATCCAGAAAGAGAAACTCTCTGCATAATCCGATGTCGTTCGCAACCGCGCTTTTTGCTTAGTTGTACACTTTTTCGTTTTCGCCCATTTTTGGTACGCTGCCCGTCAGCACGGCACTGGCCTGCTGAAACAAACGCACCATCATGCTGTCGTTAGAATCCCAGTACTCGGCCATCTGCGTATGCACTTTAAGCAGGGTCAGCTCCGGGTCGTCTTTGCCCTTGGGAAACCAGGCTTTGGCCTGCGGATTCCACAATTGATCAATTTTGGCGCGGTCATACACCTCACTCGCGATGCCGGAAATGGATACATAGTTGGCATCGCTGACAGAAGCAAAAGATACATTGACGCGTTGCTCGTTTTGCTTGATATGGCCGACTTTGGGCGAACTGCGGTTGGTGAAAAACCATACGCTACCATCCTGATCAAATTCCAGCGCAGCCATGGGACGGCACACTAAATCACCTTCTTCATTCACGGTCGTTAGCATCGCAATGCGGATATCCTCCACCATCGTGCGAATTTTGTCCATCGACTCGTTTTTCTGCGGTTTGTTTTCCATAACGTGAAAAAAATGGGTCTTACGTGATAAAACTTACAATAGTCGGGGGGGCTACAACTTTAAACTGTGCCAGCCACTCACAACTATTGTAAACTATAAACAAAGCTATTGGTAAAGTGTTTTGCGCTGGTTGAGTCCCAGAAAGCGGGCAATTAGACTACAGCATAGGGGATACAGCTGCTGGCATCCAGGCTATGAGGGGTAAGACGTTTTGTTTTGTTGTCAGGCGAAAGGCCGAATCTGTGCGCCGGGTAGGTCGGTTTCCAGGCGGCAGCAACGTGCCCACCGGCGTGCTTCTTCAATGCTGAAGGCCACCACACCTGGTTGGTCGGCATGTCCCTGTTCCAGCAGCTGATTGGCAATTTCGATTGCCTTAGCGCGGGTGCTGGGATTGAGCGAACGCATCGCTGCCGGAAAATGAGACGTTGTCCACATGGGAAACTGGTCGTATAATGAAGGGTAATGATACTACGCCAGCCTAAACTATGCCATAATAACTAATTAGGTAAAGAGACAAAATAATAAAGCACTAATTATCTGATAGTCAGTGCAAAAATGAATATTCGGTAAGAACAAAAGTGACCAAAAGTACACTTTCCAGACTGTGTATTTTCTGCAACATCGTCCGGAATATGGGTACGTTTATACACACCTTTTGGGATTGGTCCGGGCGGCCAGTCTGGTCATTGTTTAGCGGGGAAAATATATTCGGAAGGTGGTTCCCTGACCCAGGGTGCTATCCACGTCGATCGAGCCTTTGTGGCTGTTGATGATATTTTGGGTAGCGGTCAGGCCCAGCCCCATACCGCCCGACTTACCCGTAAAAAATGGGTCAAAGAGCCGCTGCCGGTCGGCATCGCTGATGCCCCCGCCGTTATCGGCCACTTCAACGCATACGCGGCTACCGTCGGTACAACCTGTTTTCACCCGTAGTACGCCGGTGCCATCTTCCATGGCTTCAACGGCATTGACGAGAATATTGAGCAGGGCTGTTTTAATCTGGTCGCTGTCGATAAGGGCGGTGCAGTCGCCCGGGCCAAAAGTAGTTTCGAGCCGCATCCGCTTCAGTTTAATCCGGTCGGCAACGAGTTGGAGCGTTTCTTTCACCACGGCGTTAAAATCCTGCCGCTTGCGGTCGGGTTCGCGGGGTTTGGAGGAGTTAAGCATTTCCGTAATCAACTGGCTGATGCGGTCAACGTTGCGGCCAATGATGTCGGTAAACATGGTAACATACTCATTGTCGGTATCCAGTTCATCTTTTAGCTGCTCGAGGGCCAAACTCAGGTTTGTAAGCGGGTTTCTGACTTCGTGGGCTATGCTGCGGGCTAACTTGCCGGTCATAGTCAGTTTTTCGGCCACAATCAGGTCCTGCTGTGCCCGCTTCTGGTCGGTAATATCGCGCACAATACCCTGATACCACGCCGGACGGCCAGCTACATCATCGACCGACCAGGCAGAAATCAGGCAGGTGCGTTTGCGTTTGTCTTTGGTAATCAGCACCGTTTCAAAGTCCTTGACCTGCTTGTTTTCGCGCACCTTGAAGCGGAGTTCGCGCAGGCAGTCGAGTTTGGAAAACAGGCGGGCCGGATTCAACTGCATCAACTCCTGGCGGCTGTAGCCCAGCAACTGCTCTACCGACGGATTGGCATCCAAAAGGTGCATGTCGCTGGTAACAACGAAGATGGCATCGATGGAGCGTTCGAAGAGGGATCGGTATTTGTTTTCTTTCTGGGCCACTTCGGCCAGCACGCTGGCTTGCCGGAGGGCATACCGGATGCTGCGGCCCAGCAGTTGCGCGTCAATGCGCCCTTTCACTAAGTAGTCGGCCGCGCCGAGTTCGAGAGCCGACCGGTCCAGGGTCAGGTCATCTTGTCCGGTGAGCAGGATCATGGGCGTGCGACATCCCCGGGCAAAAGCCTCCTGAATCAGGT
>JAYVAP010000054.1:0-5260 GCA_043750915.1 Spirosoma sp.
TACAGCATCGGCATTTTTGGGGGCGGTATCATCAACGTGGCGCACGAGCTGGGACATCGCAGCAGCCCCGTTGCCCAGTTCCATGCCAAAGCAGCCCTGCTGTCGGTTTGTTATGGGCACTTTATTATCGAGCACAACCGGGGGCACCACGTTCATGTGGCTACCCCAAACGATCCGGCCACGTCGCACAAAAATCAGACGCTCTATTCATTTTGGGCGCAAACGCTGGTGGGTAGTTATCGCAGCGCGTGGCAGATTGAAAAGCGATTACTGGCCAAAGATGGTCACTCGTTGTGGAGTCGGCACAACGAAATGCTGTGGTTTGCCGTGCTGCCCGTATTGTTATGCGCGGTGCTGACCGCCGGATTCAGCGGGTGGGCGGGCCACGTAGCCTGGATCGTGCCGGTGTTCTTTTTTGGGCAGAGTCTAATTGCCATTCTGCTCCTCGAGTCGGTCAACTACATTGAGCACTACGGCATTGTGCGCCGGGAAGTTACCGGAATGCCGGGGCAACCCGTTCGCTATGAGCGCGTTAATCCGCTGCACTCCTGGAACGCCAGTCAGTTGGTGAGTAATTTGGTTTTGTTTCAACTCCAGCGCCACTCCGACCACCATGCCTACGCGTCGCGGCCGTACCAGGTTCTGCGCCACTTCGATGAGGCTCCGCAGTTGCCCTTCGGCTACGCGCTCATGATTCTGATCAGCTACGTGCCGCCCCTGTGGTTCGGGCTGATGAACCCCCGGCTCGAACGCTGGCAGGCCCGCGCCCACCAGCCCGAACAAATTGCCCGCGTGGTGAAGCAGTTTGCCTGAGCCAGGCACTCACCGCCCTAATCCGGCCTGCCTTAGGGTTCGTTGCCTAAGTTTCCCTTTCCAATAAAGGGAGCTTGTTTATCTTTGGCAACAATATGGGGC
Organism: Spirosoma sp.; assembly: GCA_043750915.1. GTDB lineage: Bacteria > Bacteroidota > Bacteroidia > Cytophagales > Spirosomataceae > Spirosoma. The sequence continues at coordinate 916 of JAYVAP010000054.1, forward strand.
GAAACCGGCGCGTTTGGTTTCTATCTGGTTGTTGTGTTTGCTTTCATCTACATTATCCGATTCGTATGCTCCTGCTTCAGGTCCCGGCCATCGACACCACGGCCGCATCACTGTCGGCCACTTCGGCGGCTGCCCAACCCCAAAACCTGCAACTGTTCGATTTGGTAGCCAAAGGTGGTTGGGTGATGATCCCGATTGCGTTTCTGTTCTTTTCGGCCCTGTACCTGATTTTTGAGCGGTTTTTTGTCATTCGTGCCCAAACCAAAGCCGATGCCAATTTTGTCGATAATATCCGCGACATGGTGGCGCAGGGAAATATCAAATCGGCGGAGTCGTTTGCCAAAAACCATCGTACCGCCATGGGTCGCGTATTTGAGAAAGCCATTGGCCGGATCGGGTCGCCCATGCGCGACATCGAGAGCACCATCGAAACGGTGGGGCAAATCGAAATTGCCCGGCTGGAACGAAACATGGGCTACCTCGGCATCATTGCCGGTATTGCGCCCATGCTCGGTTTTGTGGGTACGATATCCGGTATTATCCGGATTTTTTACGACATATCGCTTTCCGACAACATCAGCGTGGGTATCATTGCCGGTGGTTTATACGAAAAAATGATTACCTCCGGGGCGGGCCTGATTGTGGGGGTCATTGCCTATACCGGCTATCACCTCCTGAATATGATGATCGAGCGGTTCACGCTGTCGCTCGAAATGAATGCTTTCGAGTTCCTCGAAGTTCTCCAGAAACCAACCACCGAAGCCGCCCGGATGCGATAGACGTAAAGCCGCCCCTCCGGGTTGACTGCACTCATCTATTTTGTCGTTAGACGGCCCGAACGAGCCCGTTTATCCCACTCGGACCAACACCTATGAAACTCCGCAAAAAACAAAAGTTTGCCGCCGAAGTCGCCACATCGTCGCTGAACGACATCATGTTTTTCCTGCTGTTGTTCTTCCTCATTATCTCAACGGTGGCCAACCCAAACGTTATCAAGCTCATGCTGCCCAAAGCCGCAGCGTCGCAGCAACTGAGCAAAAAACAGGTGACGCTGTCGGTAGACGAAAAAAAGCAGTATTTCATTGATAAGCGGCCCATCGACGCGGCTAACTTAGAGAAGGAACTTAAAATAATCATGGCGGGCATTGCCGAGCCAACCGTGGTGGTACGTTTCGATAAAACACTGACCGTACAGGATTTGGTAGATGTGCTGCAAACCGGCGCAAAACTGAATATCAAAATGGTTATGGCCACCTCAAAGTAGAGACCTGATCTCCCTTTTGTCAATAATTTGGAGCGGCTCCCACATATTGCGTCTCTACAGTACCTTTGCAGACTATGACGCATCAGTTACTGCTCCGCAAGCCCCTTGCTTTTTTCGATCTCGAAACAACCGGTATCAACACGGCCAAAGACCGGATCATCGATATCTGTATTATTAAAGCGATGCCTGATGGCGAAGTTATCACCAAAAATCAGCGCATAAATCCCGGTATGCCCATTCCGCTGGAATCGAGCATGATTCACGGTCTCTACGACGACGATGTGAAAGATGCGCCCCCCTTCAAGACCGTGGCCCGCACGCTGGCGCAGTTTGTGGAGGGCTGTGACCTGGCCGGTTTCAACAGCAACCGGTTCGATGTGCCGCTGCTGGTGGAAGAGTTTTTGCGGGCCAATGTCGATTTCGACCTCAAAAACCGCCGGTTAGTCGATGTGCAGCGCATTTTTCACCTCATGGAACCGCGCAATCTCACGGCGGCCTACAAGTTTTACTGCCACAAAGACCTCGTTGGGGCGCACGGTGCCGAAGCCGACACCATTGCTACGCTTGAGGTACTCAACGCACAGGTGCAACGCTACATGGGCATGGTGGCCAAATCGGACAGCGGGCAGGAAGTTGTTTTTCAGAACGATATTGACATGCTCCACGGGCTGACGGCCAATAAAAATGTGGACCTGGCCGGCCGGATTACCCTCAACGACAAAGGTGAAGAAATATTCAATTTTGGCAAACACAAGGGTTTGCTTGTGCTGGATGTGCTCAAAAAAGAACCCTCGTTCTACGACTGGATGCAAAAAGGCGATTTTCCGCTCGATACCAAACGGCGGCTGACCGAAATCCGGCTTCGCCTACTCAGCCACAGTAACGGACAAAAATAAACAGCCCACTTTTTGCCCGAACAAAACCGCCCAATGAGGGGCCTGTTGATCTGAGCAAGCAACTCATGGCCAGCCCGTGATAAGGTAACAATATGGGCGCACAGCCTACCGATGGGCACCTATTAAAAAGATACCGGAGCAATTTATTTGTACTTTTGTTAAACAACTTCCCCCTATGACCCCACCACAACAAACGCCCGATGGTTCGATTGATGTCGAACTGAGCGAAGACATTGCCGAAGGTACGTATGCCAATCTGGCGATGATTGCCCATTCAAACACCGAGTTCATTCTGGACTTTATCCGCATGATGCCGGGCGTTCCCAAAGCCAAAGTCAAGGCGCGTATCATTCTGACACCCGAACACGCCAAACGGCTGCTCGAAGCCCTGCGCGAAAACATTGGCCGGTTTGAAGAAGCCTACGGCGACATTAACAACCCAACCGACACGTTTCGGTTTCCGGCGGGTGGCTTTGGCGGGCCGGTGGGCCAGGCCTGACACCCACACATTACAAACCAGTCGGATTTTTGTTACCCGGCTGATGCCTGGCAGGACTTCCTGCCAAGGCATAAATACTTGTGGGTCAAGGTTTGGCATACGGGTTGTTTTGCCTATCTTTGCACCTCAAAATTTGGGAAGACTGTTTTTCGTAAACTCATTTAAAGAATGCCTACCATACAACAATTGGTGCGCAAGGGCCGTGAAAAACTGGTCGACAAGTCGAAGTCGCCAGCTTTGGATTCCTGCCCACAACGTCGGGGCGTATGCACACGGGTGTATACAACGACACCGAAGAAGCCCAATTCGGCCCTTCGTAAAGTAGCCCGTGTTCGTTTAACGAACGGTCGGGAAGTAAACGCCTACATTCCGGGCGAAGGCCACAACTTGCAGGAGCACTCGATTGTGCTCATTCGCGGTGGCCGGGTCAAAGACCTGCCGGGTGTGCGGTACCACATTGTTCGGGGTGCCCTGGATACGGCAGGCGTAAGCGGTCGTTTGCAAAGCCGCTCGAAATACGGTGCCAAACGTCCGAAACCAGGTCAGGCACCGGTGAAAGGGGGCAAAGGCGCACCACCGGCAAAAAAGAAAAAGTAAAAAACCAGACTGCCCGTTGAAAGACTACGGCAGAGTAAGACCAAAAATCTGAAGCAATTATGAGAAAGGCGAAACCGCCCAAGCGTTATGTGTTGCCCGATCCTAAGTACAAGGAGGTGCTCGTAACCAAATTTGTGAATAACCTGATGTATGAAGGCAAGAAAAGCCTGGCGTACTCCATCTTTTACGATGCCCTCGACGTGGTGGCCAAGCGCACCAACGAAAGCGGGCTGGATACCTGGAAAAAAGCGTTGAACAACGTGATGCCCACGGTAGAAGTAAAAAGCCGTCGCGTGGGTGGAGCTACCTTTCAGGTACCCACCGAAGTACGGGCAGACCGGAAGGTCGCGGTAGGCATGAAATGGCTTATCCGGTTCGCTCGTTCGCGGGGCGAAAAAACAATGGTCGACCGCTTAGCCGCCGAAATTGTGGCCGCTGCCAAGGGCGAAGGTTCGGCCGTGAAAAAGAAAGACGATACGCACCTCATGGCCGAAGCCAACAAAGCGTTTTCGCACTTCCGGTTCTAAAACAACCATTCCAGACCACGGTCCCGGTGGTCACAAACATCGAAAAAGCCGCTCCAGATTTGGAGCGGCTTTTTGTTTTTACCGTCAGAAAAACGCAAACAGCTATGGTAGCTGGCTGGTTTACTTCCCGTTAGAGAGCAGGTTGAAGAACTGGTCCAGTTTCGGGGTGATAATAATTTCCGTCCGGCGGTTTTGCTGACGGCCCATAGCCGTAGCATTGTCATCTTTAGGGCTGAACTCCGAGCGGCCACCGGCCGTCATGCGCTCCGGTGCTACGGCAAACTTCGACTGCAGCGTCCGCACAACCGACGTGGCCCGCAAAGCACTCAAATCCCAGTTGTCTTTGATAGCCGCCGTCGAAATGGGCACAACATCGGTGTGACCTTCTACCAGAATGTCGAGTTCTTTATGGTCGTTAACCACTTTGGCTACCTTGCCCAGCACGGTTTCGGCACGGGGGGTGATGTCGTAGCTACCCGATTTAAACAACAGCTTGTCGGAAATAGACACATAAACCACTCCTTTTTTCACTTCTACCTGCACATCCTGATCGTTGATGTCG
>JAYVAP010000055.1:0-4215 GCA_043750915.1 Spirosoma sp.
CCAACCAGTTCGACCTCAAAGACCAACGCCTGTCCAGCCAGCGGATGGTTGGCATCGAGCGTAACCTTTGTGTCGGTCAGGTCCCGAATAATAACCGGAATAGGCCGGGGATTGCCATCTTCGTGCATGTTGAGCGTTGAGCCCAGTTCGAGCGGAATATCGTTGGGAATTTCGGCGCGGTCCAGCACGAAAATCATTTCTTCGTTGGCCGGTCCATAGGCATCATCGACCGATATATTGATGGTCTTTTTTTCGCCCTGATTCATGCCTGTCACGCCTTCGTCGAAGCCTTTGATGACCTGACCGCTGCCCACCGTGAACGCTAAGGGGGTACGCCCGGCCGACGAATCAAAGATGGTTCCGTCGCTCAGGGTGCCGGTATAATGCACCTGAACGGTGTCGCCGGATGTTACTTGTGCCATAGTTGTGTTTGTTTAACGCTGCCCCAAAAGTACCACGACTTCCGGTTATGGACAGCCTGTATGCCGTTTTTTTACCAACACGCGCTGTTTACGCGCGTTGCTTTATCGTCAAACCCATATCAACAGGCGGTTGTTTGCCGGTTCTCGCCAACGGCTTGGCTGGGGCGTAGGAAATGAGCCCTTGTTTGGCTACATTTATCCATTCGTTTGGGTGTTCATTGTCCCTAACAAAATCCGTACCGCCGGGCGTTGTTCAACCGCCTGTATCGACCCAGATTAATCAGCAGACGTTACCAGATGGCCAAATTAAAAACAGCTTATTTCTGCCAGAGTTGCGGTCAGCAATCGGCCAAATGGACGGGCCGCTGCGCAACCTGTGGCGAGTGGAATACCATTGTTGAAGAAGTTGTTCAGAAAGACGAACCCGAAAAAGGCGGGTGGCGTACCCCCTCGGCGGGTCCGGGCCAGGTGAAAGTAGCCGCTAAGCCCAAAGCCCTCCACGCCATCAACTACGAAGAGCAGCCCCGCATCTATACCACCGACGGCGAGCTGAACCGGGTGCTGGGGGGCGGTATCGTCCCCGGCTCCTTAGTGCTGATTGGGGGAGAACCTGGCATCGGAAAATCCACGCTGATGCTCCAGATAGCCCTTAGCTTAACCAGTATGCGGGTTTTGTATATATCGGGCGAGGAAAGCGAACAGCAAATTAAGATGCGGGCCGAACGCCTGGACGCGCCCACCTCCGACTGCCACGTGATGACCGAAACCTCAACCCAGAACATTTTTCGGGTAGTTGAACAGTTCGAGCCGCAGATTCTCATCATCGACTCCATCCAGACCATGCAGTCGTCGCTGGTGGAGTCGGGGGCGGGCAGTGTATCGCAGGTGCGCGAGTGCGCAGCCGAGTTCATGAAATACGCCAAAGAATCGGGGGTGCCGGTATTCATGATCGGCCACATCACCAAAGAAGGCACCCTGGCAGGGCCAAAAGTGCTGGAGCACATGGTCGATACGGTGCTGACCTTCGAGGGCGACCGCCACACGACCTACCGGATTTTGCGCACCAACAAGAACCGCTTTGGCAGCACCGACGAGCTGGGTATCTACGAAATGCTCGGGTCCGGGCTGCGGCAGGTTACCAACCCGTCGGAAATTCTGATTTCGCAACGCGACGAAGCCCTGAGTGGCGTGGCCATTGGGTCGATGCTGGAAGGCAACCGGCCACTGCTGATTGAGTCGCAGGCCTTGGTGAGCGCAGCCACCTATGGCACGCCCCAGCGCAGCAGCACCGGTTTCGATGCCAAACGGCTGAACATGCTGCTGGCCGTGCTGGAGAAAAGGGGCGGCTTCCGGCTGGGTCAGCAGGACGTTTTCCTGAACATTGCGGGTGGCCTGCGCGTAGAAGACCCAGCCATCGACTTAGCGGTGTGCGCAGCCGTGGTGTCGAGCTACGAAGACATTGCCATCGCTTCGTCAGTGGCGTTTGCGGCCGAGGTGGGGCTGGGGGGCGAAGTGCGGGCGGTGAGCCGGATCGAGTCGCGCATTGCCGAAGCGGAGAAATTAGGTTTCAAGCAGATGTTTATCTCCAAATATAACCTCAAGGGCTTAGACACCCGAAACTACACCATCCGCATCAGCCCCGTATCGCGTTTAGACGAGGTCTTTCAGGGTGTGCTGATGTGAAGGGCAATTGGGATCAAACTTTTGTGCGTACGTAGGGTTAATCTATGGACTGAAATAATCTCAATTAAAACTACGTTATGAGCTACATCAAAGCAGGCACGGATGCGTCCGGCGAAGACATCAGGCTGTTTTATACCGACCAGGGAACCGGTATTCCCATCGTGCTTATCCACGGCTGGCCACTGAGCCACGAAATGTGGGACTATCAGGCAGCCGAACTACCCAAACATAACCTGCGCGTGGTTGCCTACGACCGCCGGGGATTCGGAAAGTCATCGCAGACCTGGGATGGCTACGACTATGACACCCTCGCCGACGACCTGAAGGCCGTGCTGGATACGCTGGATCTGCACAATGTGACCCTCGTTGGTTTTTCGATGGGCGGGGGCGAAGTGGCGCGGTACATGAGCCGACACGGTGGCGCACGGGTCTCGAAAGTGGTGTTTGTTGGTTCGGTAACGCCTTACCTGCTCAAAACCGACGACAACCCGGATGGGGTGGACAAAGATGCCTTCGATACGATGGTTGACAGCATAAATAAAGACCGCGCCGACTTTTTGCAAACCTTTGGCAAGCAGTTTTACGGGGTCAACCTCATTAGCCACCCGGTTAGTCAGGCCCACCTCGATGGTGACTTTGCGCGGGCTTACGTTGCCTCCCACAAGGCAACGGCTGATTGTGTCCGCTCGTTTTCGGAAACCGATTTCCGACATGATCTGACCCAAATCCATGTGCCTGCGCTGATTATTCACGGCGATGCCGACAAAACGGTTCCCCTTGAATCGTCGGGTGAGTTAACGGCCAATGCTTTGCCCAACGCGCAGTATTTAGTGTATGAGGGTGCGCCACACGGCTTGTTTTTTACGGAGAAAGACCGCCTGAACAACGATTTGCTGACGTTTGTTGAAGAAGGCTTTTCGGCCAGCCGCGCCACCAGCACCACCGCACGCTATTAAGCACGTTGCTGCCCCGGAAACATGGCCCGCTTTCATCGAAGGCGGGCCATGTTTGTTCAGGCGGCTGCTAGCGGGTGTAGTTAGGCCCGATAATTGCTTTGCCGTTTTCCAACAGGCATCTAACAACAATCTTGTATGAAAAATCTATTGCTATCCATTGGCATAGCCACGCTCTTTTTTGCGTGCGTACGTCAGCCGGTAAAAAGCCCGCGCGATATGTCGGCTCAAGTGGTTAAACCGGTTTCCAGGCCGGTTTCGCGTTGAAAATAAGCGAACTGCGGGCGCAACACCAAGGGGCATCAACCCATATCGGCCACTGTATGACTGCTGCTGCCAGATTGTAAAGGCAACAGGGACGTTAGCGGCACGTGAATAATGAATTGGCTGCCCTGGCCGGGTTTGCTTTTTACGTCGATGGTCCAGTTATGACCCTGCACAATGCGCTGAACATAGCTCAGTCCCAGGCCAAACCCTTTCACGTTGGGCTGACTTTGGTCGTGAACCCGAAAAAATGGCTCGAAGATTTGCGACAGTAGGTGATTGGGAATGCCAACACCCCGGTCGCAAACGCAGATGGACATGCCGAGGCTGGTCATTTCCGTGCAAACCACAATGGCCGGTTCGCCGGTGCTGTATTTAAGGGCATTGTCGAGCAGGTTGTGCAAGACATTGGTGAGGTGTAGCCGGTCGGCCAGGAGCATTGATGTCACGCCCGTTGTGCGCAGGTTCAGGTAGCTGCCGTGGCGCTCGGCTACCGAGTGCATCAGCTGCTGAACACAAATGGCTTCCGGGTTCAGCGTGAGTGTATTGCGGTCGGCACGGGCCAGCGTCAGCATGGTTTCTACCTGCTGTTGTAGCCGCTCGGTTTCTTCACGAATAATGCGTACGTATTTCCCCGTCAGGCTGGCTTGATTGCGGCTGATGGGCGACTCCAGAATGTCGACCGCCATGCGGATGGCGGCAATGGGCGTTTGAAATTCGTGAACAATTGAGTGGAGTGCTTCGCTTTGTCCGATGGCGCGTTGCCGTCGATTCAGCAACGCCCACAGGACATAGCCAACAAACACTTGAGAGGTCAGGATGAGTAAAATCAGCACAAACCACCGCACGGGCGACAGCACATCAATAGCTACCGGCTGCCTTACATAAAGCCA
>JAYVAP010000056.1:0-4549 GCA_043750915.1 Spirosoma sp.
CTGGAACGCATATTGCCGGCGGCAGGCAACAGCATCCGCGTGGGCATTACGGGCGTGCCGGGCGTAGGCAAAAGTATGTTTATCGAAGCCCTTGGCACCTACCTTACCAGCCTGGGCCACCGGCTGGCCGTACTGGCCGTTGACCCCAGCAGCCAACGGTCGGGCGGGAGTTTGCTGGGCGACAAAACCCGCATGGAAACCCTCTCCATGAACCCCGCTGCCTACATTCGCCCCTCTCCCGCCGGCGACGCGCTGGGCGGAGTGGGCCACCACACCCGCGAAACGATCCTGCTTTGCGAAGCCGCCGGATTCGATGTGATCCTGGTGGAGACGGTGGGCGTGGGGCAGTCGGAGACCGTGGTACACGGCATGGTCGATTTTTTTTTGCTGCTGATGCTGGCCGGTGCGGGCGACGAGTTGCAGGGTATGAAGCGGGGCATTATGGAACTGGCCGACGCGCTGATAATTACCAAAGCCGACGGCGACAATGTGCTACCGGCCAACCGCGCCCGCTTAGAATACCAGAACGCGCTGCACCTTTTTCCGCCCACCGGCACGGGCTGGTTTCCCCCCGTCCTGACCGGCTCGGCCCTGACCGGCACCGGCATCGCCGACGTATGGCAAACGATTGGGGCACATCAGCAACTGACCATCCAAAATGGCCACCGCAGCCAACGGCGGCAGCAACAGCAGCTAACCTGGTTTCGGGCATTGTTGCGGCAGCGGCTGGAAAACCGGTTCTACGACCAGCCAGGCATGCGTGAGCGGCTCGCCGAGGGCGAAGCTCGGGTTCAGGCCGGCACCTGGCTACCGGGGGCGGCAGTGGCCTATGTGTCGGCGGTGGCGGAACAGGGATCGGGAATAAGCCCATTGTGACCTGATTCATCAGCAAACCAGGGTATTTTGCGCCTGATAAGGCATTTCCTATGAACAATTGCCTCCCTGCGGAGTGAGTAATCCCGTGATTTCGGTTAAATAGTAGTCCCCCAACCCTACGCTTTTGCCGGGTTGGGGGACTACTATAAGTATTCAGATGTAAAATAATTGATTCTCTCCTACGAGTTACCCAGCGTCCGGTCCGGTTCGTCGACACGGGTGACGGGTATGGCACCTTCGCGGGTGTTGCGGTTCCAGTCGGCGTTGGCTACTTTGTCGCCCTCCGTCATCGAGTCGGCAGGTTTCCGGTGGTAGGCCGTCATCGGGTTGTCTTCGTCGGTCGAGGCATCTTCGGCATCAGCGGGCAATTGCGGTTGTACTGCCAGGCCGGAGGTGTTTTTCTCGCCGTTTGCATAGGCTGCCAGTGTGTCTGATTGGGGCACATCGCTGTCGTTGCTGGCGGCTACGCGCGAGGGCAGGTCGTTTTCGAGGTTTTTGTCATTCAAATGCACCAAGTCGGGGTGAATACCCATGGTGCTGTGCATTTGCGGAGCCGCGTTGGATTCGGTGCTTTCATTGTGGGCGTTGCTGCTTACAGACATAACATTGAGGTGTTTAGATACGGTTTGGTATCAGGTGTTTAGTAGGCTGGCTGGTTGTTGAGGTCGGTTCCGGTTTCAGCCACATCTTCTTCCCGTTCGGCCTGTTCTTCCTCATCTGTGCTGATCTGTTCTTTATCGACCTTGTTCTGATCTTTGGCGGATTTCTGAGCGTTGGGCACGCCCACGGTGCTGGCCGACGCATAATCGTTGGGGCCAGCGGTTGTTGCGTCCACGGTGGCGGTGTTGGTTTTCCCTTCGCTGGCGGCTGCATTGCTGATGGCTTCATCAGTAACCTGCATGGTGGTATCGTCCTGGTCGCCTAAGCGCAGCACGCCGTTCTGGGTGTCCATGTCGGTACTGCCAATGCCCCGGTTGTTGCGGCCATCCTGCCCGCCCCGCACCTGTAGGCTGTCGAGTCCATTGGCCGAGTTTTCCTGTTCGTAGTTATTTTTATTGTCTTCCGCCCGTACATCGTCGTCGGTGCCATCGGACCCAAATGGCCCTTCGGTGCGGCCGCTTATCCGCGCACCATCGCGCTTCATATCCTGTTCGTCGTTCATGCTGTTGAGTCAGTTAGTTTAGTAGAATAACCCGCCTGCCATCAAAAGGTTTGTGTTTGGGGTGTCTGATTTGGTTCCAGTCATTGAGGTTACCGTTATCCATTTTAAGACTACAGAAAGCCGGCGTAGTTAGCCATTGCCTACCGAATAATTAATTTACCTACCGAATAATATATTTTCGAGCCAGTATAGTAACTATAAGTAACAATTTCGATGTAACTTAGCGTCAACAAAACTGCGTATCTCCGATTATGTCGCACTGGCAGTCCAGTTCCGCATCAGCCAGCCCTTGTCAGGTATCGAGTTACCGTTTTCGCCCGAATTAATTTATGACCGTTTCTATCGTGAGCGGCACCGTCATAAAAGAATTTTAATAGTTGGATAAAGCGTAATGCAAAAAGCGGACTGACATTGTCGGTCCGCTTTTTTTTATGGTTAAAAACTGACGTTACCCTAACGCAAGCCAGCAGGTGCGTCGTCTGACTGACTATCCGGTGGAGTGGGCCAGTGCCATTGCCAAAGAAGGTTGTTTTTAAGGGACTACACAATTCGATAGCGTCGGCGAACCAGACCAGTCATTTTGATAAGTTGTTGAATTTATTGCAGAATCGTCCGTTCGGCTTATTTATTTCCGTCGCTGTAATAATGCCGACCGGGCCCTCACAATGGCTGATGAATCGGTGCGCTACGCCAGCCGGTGATGTGGCCGGCCGTTGGGCAGGTAGCTCAAACAACACCCGCTGCCTAAACTTCCCTCACCCGGCAATGACCCGGCAGAATGGTTCCAGAAAACGGCAGCTTGGATCGATAATCAAAGCTGTATGAGGTTTTTTTACCAGCTACTCGCACAAAATGACCAGTTAATAGATTTTATTAGCACTTATCAGGGCTGCCTCATAGTTTTGGGCAAAATTGTCTCTGTGGTTAGGTAAGCTGTTCAACGGTTACGGTACCTTTAGTGTTACCGGTATATTTCCGGGTGCGACCGCTACCAACGCCAAGAACCTAATCAGCAAAACCGAAACTTACACCAGCTCAGCCCCGACAGAAAATACATGCATTATAACTCCACCCAGACCACCTTTATCTGGCGTTTTTTTCGCGTGATCTATTGACTACAAACCTATTAACCTTTTAAATTCAGTAAATTTCAGTGTTCATTTCCTTATCTAATTCTTTTTCAGACATGCAAAAATTATGTACTGTTCGAGCGTTTGGCTGGTTAGTCAGTCTGCTTTTGCTCACGACAAGCCTGCACGCGCAGGTAAAAACCCGGCATTTATCGTCGGGCAATGTTGCTACCCTTAATCAATTCGGAGCATTTGGAGCGCAAACGGCGATTGCCATACTGGAACTGCCGAGAGTAGATGCGACCCGACTGATAGCCGAAGATCAGCAGCAACAGAAAGACGGTCGGCCACCCCGCGTTGCCGTGCGTCAGGAGGCTAATGTAGATATTCTGCGGGATGGGACTATTTCTGAGCGCAATGGGTATCGGGTGTATCAGCTTGAGGTACGCTCGCCGGAGGCAGGTGGGCTGAGTGCCAAGTTTAACCAGCTTCAATTAGTCGAAGGGGCGCAGTTGTTCTTATACAATGCATCACAAACGGATCTGATCGGGCCAATTACCAATCAGCAGAATAGCAGTGGTAACTTCAACACGGGCCACGTGACAGGCGACCGGCTCATCATTGAGCTCCAGGAACCAATTGGCGTAGCAGGTCAGAGTCAACTGCATTTGACGAGCATCGCAAATTTTTATAATCCAAAAGGACCTTTTGGTGGTTTGCGTCCCGCTGGTGCCTGCGAAAATAATCAGGCTTGTTTTCCGGCCTATCAGCCAGAGGCCGAGGGCGTGGCACTTATACTGGTCGATACAGGCTCGTCTTTGGGTCTGTGTACGGGTGCTACCGTCAACGATGCCCGGCAGAGCTTCCGCTCGTTCTTTCTGACCGCTTTCCACTGCATCGATTTCAATACCAATCAGGTTAATGATCCTAATGAAGCCAATTCGACGGGTGACTGGATGTTTTACTTTAAATACCAGAGTGCCACCTGCACACCTAACACGGACAATAATACGTACGTAACCATTAGCGGGGCAACATACCGCGCGGGCAGTGCCGCTTCTGATTTTACGTTGCTGGAGTTAAACGCGCAGGCTCCTCAAAGCGAAAACATTTCGTTTTTGGGCTGGGACCGAAGCAGCAATTTGGCCAGCAGCGTATTCGGTATCCACCACCCCAATGGCTCTCTTAAAAAGATTTCTTTCGGCGGTGCTACCACGACGGTGGGCGTTACTTATGCACCTGGGGGAGGCTATAATACCGGAGCCGGTACGTCGTTTCTACAACTCAGATGGAATAATGGAGTTACCGAGGGCGGTTCTTCCGGCTCTCCGCTGTTCGATGGAACCTCGCGTCGGGTTATCGGTCAGCTGCTTGGCGGATCCTCATTTTGTACGCCCGCTTCAGCACAGACTTCTCCAGACCAGTATGGACGATTTCTGAC
>JAYVAP010000057.1:0-2541 GCA_043750915.1 Spirosoma sp.
CGAATTATGCACGCAAGACGCTGGGTGCGCTGCCGCAGCCCAACGGCGGTCGGCGGTTGGCCCGCTGGATGCTGTTTTTTTTAGTTGTTGGCTTAGTCGTTATGTTTTTGCCCTGGCAGCAAAACATCAATGGCGAAGGCACCGTGTCGGCACTGACTCCGCAGGACCGGCCCCAGACCATTCAGAACGCCATTGCTGGCCGAATTGAACGCTGGGTGGCTAAAGATGGCGATTATGTGAAACGGGGCGACACCATCCTGGTAATCTCCGATATCAAAGATGAATATTTCGATCCCAACCTGACGCAGCGGCTTGGGGAGCAACTAACCGCCAAGCGGGGAAGTTTGAGTGCCACCAACGCTAAAATCAGGGCACTCGACGGGCAGATTGCCGCCCTCAAAACCGGGGTAGGTGTGAAACTCAGCGCAGCCCGCAACAAAGTGAAACAAAGCCAATTTAAAGTGAAAGCCGACGAAGCCGATCTGACAGCGGTTCAGAAAAACTATCAGATTGCGCTCGACCGGCTTAGCCGTTTTGAAAAAGGCTATAAAAACGGGTTGTTTTCGCTCACTGATCTGGAGTCACGCCGGTTGAAAGTGCAGGAAGACCAGGCCAAAGTTATTTCGCAGCAAAACAAACTGGCGGTGTCGCGGCAGGAACTCCTCAATGCGCAACTCGACCTGGGTTCAATACAGGCCGACTTCCAGGAGAAAACCGCCAAAGCCCTTTCCGATCAGAGTTCAGCGGTGTCGTATCGGGCCGAAGCGGACGGCGAAATTTCCAAGCTGCGCAACAAAATCAGCAGTGTCGATGTCCGCCAGGGCATGTATGTGGTGCGTGCTCCGCAGGAAGGCTACGTGGTGCGGCCCCTCAAAGCGGGTATTGGCGAGACCATCAAAGAAGGTGAGTCGATTGCCACGCTCCAGCCCGGTAATCCGCAGCTGGGTGTGGAGTTGTTTGTGCGGGCCATGGATGTGCCCCTCATTCAGCGTGGACGACTCGTACGGCTTCAGTTCGACGGCTGGCCGGCCATCCAGTTTTCGGGCTGGCCCAACGTATCCGTCGGCACGTTTGGCGGGCAGGTAGCCGTGATCGATGCCGTCAGCAGTTCAAACGGTAAATACCGGATGCTGATCAGGCCGATAATACAAAAAGGCGATGTAGCCTGGCCCCCGCAATTACGGCTGGGATCGGGCGTGTTTGGCTGGGTCATGCTCGACGATGTGCCGGTATGGTATGAACTCTGGCGGCAATTGAACGGTTTTCCGCCAAGCCTGACGCAGGAGCCGAAAGACGAAAAAGCCGCCAAAAAATGAGAACAGCCATCAAAAAATGAAAATAGTCCCTGCAATAACCTGTTTTTTGTTGTTTACCGGGCTAACCGTGGCCCCGGCAGCGGCCCAGCCCACGCCTGCGTTGCCATCGTTGGCGGTGGCTGCGTTGCCGCCCGACACGGCGGTGTTTTCGGCACCCGTGTTCTTTGAGCTTATCAGCCAGTATCACCCCCTTGTGAAACAGGCGGGTTTGTTTGGCGAGGAAGCCCGGCAGGTGCTGATGCAGGCGCGGGGGGCATTCGACCCTAAATTAACGTCTTACTACGACCGTAAGGAGTTTGGCCGTGACCTGTATTTCAATCATTGGCAAAGTAAATTGGCCGTGCCCCTCTGGACAGGCGGCATCGACCTGAACGTGTCCTACGACCTCAACAGCAACCAGGGCCGCTACATAAACCCCGAAGAACGAACGCCACCGTCGGGCTTGACGGGCGTGGGACTGACGGTGCCTATTGGCCAGGGCCTGCTCATTGATGCCCGGCGCAACGCGGTCCGGCAGGCGCGGCTGGCGCAAAATTTAGCCGAGGCTGATCAGCTCAAACTGGTTAACAAAGTCTTTTTCGATGCCGCCAAAACGTATTGGGAGTGGTTTTTTGCCCACCAGCAACGGCGGCTGCTCACCGATGGCTATAACCTGGCCAGTCGGCGGTTTGAGGCCCTGCGCGAGCGGGCACTTCTGGGCGATGCGGCCATTATCGACACCACCGAGGCCCTCATTACGGTGCAGGACCGGCTTGTGCAACGGCAGCAGGCCGACGTGGAGGAGCAGAACGCCCGGCTGGGCGTGAGCACGTTTTTGTGGAATGCCGCCAACCAGCCGGTAGAGTTGCCCGCCACAGCCCTGCCGCAGCAACCCCTGCTGACAGCCCTGGACAACGCGCAGCTGCAAACTCTCCTCGAGCGGGCCGCCCGCCAGCACCCCGAACTGTTAAAGTTAACGGCCAAAAACCAGCAGCTAACCCTCGAAGAACGCTTTCGGCGGGCCATGATTCAGCCCCAGATTGTGGTGAATGCCAGCCTGCTCAGCGAAACGCCCAACCCTGATATTCGCTATAACTGGAACAGTTATTACGCTTTCAGCCCGCAAAATCACAAAATTAGCGTGGACATGGTGTTTCCACTTTTTCTGCGGAAAGAGCGGGGGAAACTCCGGGAGGTGCAACTCAAAAATCAGCAGTTGGTGCTGGAGCGGCAACAGGTGGAGCGC
>JAYVAP010000058.1:0-3918 GCA_043750915.1 Spirosoma sp.
GGGACCCCAAAAACCCTAAATTCTCAACCATCATTGGTCAGGGCAACCTACCGCTGACCAAAATGATGACGGCCGCCCAGAAAGCGGGCGTTAAACACTACTTCGTGGAGGTCGAAGAATACGGCACCCTCACGCCCCAGGAAAGCGTCCGGCAGTCGATTGGGGGGATGAAAAAGCTGGTATTTTAGCTAAATCATGCAGGCAACAACCTCATTTTCATACCATACCAAAATTCGGGATGTCTTCAGCGAGATGAGTCAGGTGGTGGTGGGGCAGGAGCGCCTGCTCAACCGCCTGCTGATCGGGCTTTTCACGGGTGGCCATATTCTGCTCGAAGGCGTTCCCGGACTGGCCAAAACCCTGACCATCAACACGCTGGCTAAAGTGCTGGAACTGGACTTTCAGCGCATCCAGTTCACGCCCGACCTGCTGCCCGCCGACCTGATTGGTACCATGATTTTCAATCAGAAAACCAGCAGCTTCGAGGTGAAGCAGGGGCCTATTTTTGCCAACCTGATTCTGGCCGATGAAGTCAACCGGTCGCCCGCCAAAGTGCAGGCCGCCCTGCTCGAAGCCATGCAGGAAAAGCAGGTGACCATTGGTGAGGAAACCTTCCTGCTCGACCGGCCGTTTCTGGTGCTGGCCACCCAAAATCCGGTGGAACACGAAGGCACTTATCCCCTGCCCGAAGCGCAGGTCGACCGGTTTATGATGAAGGTTTTTGTGGATTACCTCAACCGAGAAGAGGAACTGGCCGTGATGCGTCGGATGTCGAACATGAACTTCGACTATGAGGTGCAACCCGTGCTGAACAAAGATGATCTGGTGGTTATCCGCAACGAAATCAACAACATCACCATCTCCGAAACGCTCGAACGCTACATTATCGAACTGGTATTTGCCACCCGCAAACCCATGGAATACAACCTGCGCGACGAAGCCCGCTACATTCAGTATGGCGTGTCGCCCCGCGCGAGCATCAACCTGAACCTGGCCGCCAAAGCCCTCGCCTACTTCGACCGGCGCGATTATGTGCTGCCCGAAGACATCAAAGAAGTTACGCCCGATGTGTTCAACCACCGCATCATGCTCAACTACGAAGCCGAAGCCGACGGCGTAACAACGCTCCAGGTGATCGACTCGATCCTGCAAAAAGTAGCCATTGTGCGGTGAGTTCTGGCCGAAGATGGCCAAACACGGGCGACCCCATCATCGGCCTACCGTCAACGGCCAAATTTGAGCGTTGTGCCGATGCGGAAGCCCAGCCCTTTGTACCCGTCGTTCTGCCACTGCGAGACCACTTCAACCCGGAAGAACGGCAGCACCTGCGGAATCAGCCCGTCTAATCCATATCCCACTTCGGTATAGTTTTTCGAGGTAGGCGTGTACAAGTAATGTACAAATACATTTTCCTTCAGGCCCGTCAGCCGTACCAGGGTAAACTGCGTAATCAGCAGTTTGCGAAACTCGGCCAGAACGTGGGCTTCGGCAAACCGCTTGCCGGTGCTGTACTGGTAATAGGGCAAAAGCCGGAAACCCGATACCACATCGCCCTGCTGCAGAAAAAATTCATTACCCGCAAAGTGCTTGAAGTCAGGAAAATACAGCTTTTGGGCGTTTAAAAATGCGCCGGCCTCCACTTTATAGTTCAGTCGGCTGCGAATGCCCGTCTCGAAGGAATGCGTTAGGGAAGCCTGCAAAAAATCGTAGTCGACCCCACCGAAGCCCTTCCGGTAGTTCACCGCCAGCAGCGGGCTGTCGTTGTCGCGCCGGGCCGTTCGCCGACCATTTCTGACCACATACTCCGTTTGGCCCAGCCGCCCCGCTGCGGTCAGGTTCAGGATCGTAGCGGGGTGGGTGGGAAAGCCGGTTGTTTGGGTGGTGAGTTCGTCGTTGCCGGGGCGGTTGGGGGTGAAGGTGCGGCTGCGCCAGTCGATCCAGGGTTTGATGGCTTCTTGATAATTCGCCAGTTCGCTGCGCCGGGCCTGCTCAAAGCTGCCAGTCAGGGTAAGGCGCTGGCTAAAGGGGGCAACGCTAACGGTCAGATTCACGAAATCTTTCTGGTATAGCTTCATGAAATTCTGTTCAAACAGCAGCGTTGTGAGGGTATTCAGGGCGGGGCTGATGGGGTTGTCGGGGTTAAACTGGTAGATATACCGCCCGCCCGACACGCTGACCCGCGTGGTTTTGTACTGGTAGCTACCCAGCCCAATGCCCACCAATTGCCTGCGCCCAAACTGGTACCGGCCCGTGCCGCCGAGGTTCCATTCGCCCAGCGGAATTTTGGTAAAGCGGTTGACCGAGTCCACTTTTTTTCGGTAGCGCAGGTTCAGCCCGCCTTCCACGGCGTAGCCCTCCACGGTATTATACTCAATGCGTGTGAGCGGACTGGTATAGGTAAGAGCCGTTCGTTTGCCAAGGTTCCAGGTTTTGCCCCACAGCAGCTGGCCCGGCGAAAACCGGTTGGGCGATTTACGGGTGGTGTCGCGTTTACCGGTGCTGTCGGTCTTTATTTTACCCACGGTACGCACGATTTTCAGGCTGTCGTTTTTCTGATAACTCTTTATCTCGGCAATCGTCAGCGGCACCGACCGCAGCGAATCCCAGAACACGTTCGAGCGTTTCTGAGCCAGCGAATCCACCACTAAGGAATCGTCGCGCACAACGGTTATATCTTCTTTGCGGGTTTTGCGGGCCAGTTTCTCCTGCTTTTCGTATTCTTTGACCATCTGCCGCAGATTTTTGGTCGAAAACTCTTTCTGTTTCTTCACTAATTCGGCCAGGGGTTGTGCTTTAATATCGCTTTTGGCCAGCACCTGAGCGGGTGGTCCTTTTTTCTCATCGGCCACCTGAATATCTTCGACAAAGGCCGGGTTAACCACAAACTCGCTGAAGGTGATGCTCCGAACGAACTGTGCGTTTCCCTTCACCCCGAGATACGAGCCACTTACGTTGTACCGCTGATTGGTGGGCATCCAAACATCTTTTACCGGGCTGCACAGGTGTCGAATTATGACCGACAGACCGATATTATTAACCGTTTCGAGCTGTAGGCTGTAGATAGCCCAGGTGTTTTCGATGATGAATATCGTACCCCGGAAAACGCCTTCCCCGTACTGGCGCGGGGTTACCTGAATCTTGCTCACTTCCACCGGTATACCAGTCGCACTCTGCTCGCGAAAAGTGCCTTTATACTCAAATTTGTAATAGGCAAATGCTTTGGGCGACAGGGGCGAAACGGACCCGGCAATGGTTGGATTATAGAAACTGGCGTTGAAATACTGGCTTGGATTCAGAAAATCCCCCTGCGAATTCCGGTTGGCAATTACCCGCTGCCGATACGTATTTGGCTGACTGAAAGACACTTCCGATACATTTTCGTTCAGAATGGGTACGCCTACTTTGAAATTAAAATCGCGTTCGGCTTCTTTAAGTTGCTTCCGAAATGCCAGTTCGGCCAGGTTGGGCAGGTCGGTAATGGTCGCGCTCGACTTGGTATAGACCCGCGCCCGAAACTGCTTCACCTGTAGCTGGTGAAACCGGCTTTTGGCAATGGCCCGGCGCATGATGGTGTAGGCCGGGTCTTCGTTGCCCGCTTTTGCCTGCACTTCTGCCAGCCGAAACGCCTGCTCCTCCAGCGTGGCATCGAGCGTGGCAAACCCAGCCCCAACAACGACTGATTTCTGCACCGACTGGAAGCCAAGAAACTGAAAGACAACGACATAAGAACCTGGTGCCAGGGCAATTTCATACCGCCCGTCGTCATTGGTAATGGTACCTAATGGGGTATCTTTGATAATGACAGCCGCGTAGGGCAGCACCTCGCCCCGGGCACTTTTTACCGTTCCGCGCAAGCCGGTCTGGGCGTGGGCCAGGGTAACCAAAAAAAACAGAAAAGCCGTTAAAATAAAACGCATT
>JAYVAP010000059.1:0-2384 GCA_043750915.1 Spirosoma sp.
GGCCGAAAAATCGCAGAAACTCTACTACAGCATCGCCAACTGGACCATCAACGCGCCCAGTTTGGACGACCTCTACCACAAAATCCACGACGAGTTAGGCAACATCATCGACGCCCGTAACTTCTTCATTGCCCTCTACGATTCCAGCAAAACCTACCTGTCATTTCCGTATTACGTCGATGAATATTTTGGCGGCAACATGCGGTTTACCAAAAGAAAGCTCGGCAACGGTCTCACCGAATACACCATTCAGGCCAACAAACCCCTGTTTCTGTACGAAAAAGACATCCGCCAGCTCGCCGAGCAGCACCAGATCGACCTCTACGGGCAGCTACAGCCGCAGGTGATGCTGACGGCTCCGCTCCGGATTGGCGACGAGATTACGGGGATCATCGGGGTAAAATCCTACGACGATGCCACCACCTACGGCCCCCGCGATCTGGAGTTGCTGGAATTTATTTCGGGGCAGGTGGCCCTGGCCATTGCCCGCAAGCAGGACGAAGCGGCTTTAGACAAGCAGAACGCCCGCCTGAACGCCATGTTCGACAGCAGTACCTACCTGATCTGGTCGGTCAACAAAGCCCTGCAACTGACATCGTTTAACAAAAATTACACGAATCTGCTCGAACGAAACATTGGCCAGGCACCCGTGCTCAACGGCAGTGCGCCCAACTTAGGCTGGCGCATGATTGGATCGGAAAGCCGCAAACTGCTGGAAGACAAATACCGGCAGGCGTTCCGGGGGGTTCCCCAGAATTTTGAACTCCGCATCGATGGCGAACGCATCACCGAAGCCGAAACCTGGCTCGACTTCCAGCTCAACCCGATCCTGCTGGCGGGCGGCCTCATTGAAGAGGTATCGGGCATTGCCCGCGACATTACCAACCGCAAACGCGCCGAAATAGCCACCCGCCAGAGCGAAGAGAAATTCCGGGGTATTTTTGAGAACCTCCAGGATATTTACGCCCGCGTGGACCGAAAAGGCCGCGTCACCATGATTAGCCCGTCGGTGTTCAAACGCATGGGCTACACACCCCAGGAGGTGATGGGGCAGGATGTGGCCGCTTTTTTTGTCGATAAGTACCAGATTCATCAGGCCATGATCCGGCTGGTGCGCAACCGCAGCCTGCGCAACTTCGAGGTAAGTATGCGCCGGAAAGATGGTACTGAGCGGCAGTTTATGTTCAATATGCTGCTGCTGAACGAAGGCGCAAACGGCGATCCGGTGGTGGCGGTGCTGGCCCGCGATATTACCGAACTCAAAAAACAATCGGCCGAGCTGGTCAAAGCCAAAGAAGAAGCCGAGCGGTCGCTGAAAGTAAAAGAACGGTTTCTGGCCAATATGAGCCACGAAATCCGAACCCCCATGAACGGCGTTATCGGCATGATCGACCTGCTCAACGACACCACCCTCGATGCCGAACAGCGCGACTATGTCCGAACCATCAAACGCTCGTCGGAAACGCTGCTCAATATTCTCAACGATATTCTGGACCTGTCTAAGATCGAAGCGGGTAAAATGGCCCTCAACGAATCGCCCGTGGCCTTCCAGGAACTGTTCGAGAAACTTATCGCCCTGTTTGGTCAGCAGGCCAACTCCAAAAACAATACCCTCACCTATCACCTCGCCCCCAACCTGCCCGCCTTCGTTATTGCCGATCAGACGCGGCTTTTGCAGGTGCTGTCTAACCTGACCTCCAACGCCATCAAATTTACCGAAAACGGGGCCGTGCGCGTGGAGGCAACGCTGCTGAGCAAACGGGGCAGGTTTAACCGCATTCGGGTGGCCGTAGTCGATTCGGGCATTGGCATCTCGCCCGAAAACATCGACCTGCTGTTCAACTCGTTCAGCCAGGTCGATACGTCCTCGCGCAAGTCGTTTGGCGGCACGGGGCTGGGGCTGGCCATCTCCAAAGAATTGGCCACGCTCATGAAAGGCGATATCGGCGTGGAGTCGGTGGCGGGGCAGGGCAGCACGTTCTGGTTCACGGTAGAGCTGAAAGAAACGGCCATCAGCCCAACCCAGCAGGGTACCGAAGTGGCCGAAATTGCCCTCGCCAACTTTTTCAGCGCCTACCATCCGGTGGTGCTGCTGGTCGATGATAACGCCGTGAACCGCAAAGTGGCCAGCGAAATCCTGCGCAAAGCGGGTTGCATTGTCACTACGGCAGCCAGCGGTCCCGAGGCTATCGACAAGGTGGGCCAGGCCCTCAGCGACCCCGCACCGGGCGGAAACACCGCTCCCTTCGACGTTATTTTTATGGATATTCAGATGCCCGACATGGACGGCGTTGAAACAACCGCCCACCTGCGCAAAGCCTTCGGCAAAGCCCTACCCCTTGTTGTGGCCATGACCGCCTACTCGATGCGCGAAGACCGCGAAC
>JAYVAP010000060.1:0-5072 GCA_043750915.1 Spirosoma sp.
CTTCACCGAGCGCGGCATTCCGGTGCAACGCTTTTCCATCGACGATTACCTCAACCAAACGTACTGGTTCTCGTTTTCGCCCGAACACTTCGGGAATGCCCGCTGGCAACGCGTCTGGCCCGACTGGCTGCAACTTTCGGTGGGCATGGGGCTGGAAGCCCGGACGTGGAGCCTGCGTCGCGACGGGCTGGGTGGCCGCCACGAGTGGTATCTTGCCCCGGATATAAACCTGGTAAAGCTGCTCCGCCCCCGCTCTGCGGTTGCCAAAGGGCTGCTCGGCCTGCTGAAGTACGTCAAAATTCCGGCACCAACCCTACAAATTGCACCAACCCTGCGCTGGCACTGGCTGTTTTTCTGATGATTGCTCCCCTCAGCTCACACTCATCTCAATGCCAATGGCCCGCATCAGCTGGCTGGCGTTGAAACTCCCGCAGATACCCGTACGCAAGGTGTAATCAAACACCAGTTCGCCGTTGTTGAGGTCGGACTGAAAGTGGAAATTTCGCACAAAATCGCTGGCATCGGTCAGTTGTCCTAATTCCAGATCGTGCGTAGATACAAAGCCCGATGCCGATGTTCGGTGCAGCTGCCGGATCAGGGCTTCCGCGCCCCGGTGCCGGTCTGCCGAGTTGGTGCCTTTCAATATTTCATCCAAAAAATACAAGACCGGAATGCCGCTGGTTTTCTTGGAGAGGCCAATTAATGTTTGCAGGCGTTTCAGTTCGGCGTAGAACGATGAGGTACTTTCTTCAAGGGAATCCTGCGTGCGCATACTGGTGAACACGCACACCGGCGAGCACCGGAACTGCCCGGCACTCACAACGCCCCCCGCCAGGGCCAGCACAACATTGGTCCCCACCGTCCGCAGAAACGTGCTCTTGCCCGACATGTTGGAGCCGGTAATGAGCACCGTCTGTCCAGACCCGTTTATTTCCAGCGAATTGGCCACACTGCGGCTGGGCGGCAACAGCGGGTGAGCCGCTGCGCTGATCTCAAGCGTCAGTGGTCCGTCGGTAATATCGGGGGTGGCGTAGGTAGGGTGCGCGTAGGCAAATCCGGCCAAACTGTTCAGGGCTTCCAGTTCGCCGAGGGCATCCAGCCATTGATCGATGTGGTCGCCATGCTGCTTTTTCCACTTCGCCAGTCCAGCCAGGTACTGGATGTCCCAAAGCGTGACAACACCAAAAATAAGGAAGAAGTAAGGATTACGCCGGTAGTTCAGCCCTTCGGTCAATTGTGCCAGCCGCCCAATGGCTTCCGACACTGACCGGTCGTGCGATGTTAGTGCCTGCCGGATAGCCCGCAGCCGAACGGCCTCACCCGCCACGCCTTCGGCCAGTCGAAACAACCCCTGAAACGCCCGCAGGGCCACCGATATCTCGTGCGTCTGGTCGCTGGTTTCCCGGGCGCGGGCCGCCGTCCGGCTCAGCACAAAGCCATGAACACCCAGCGCAGCCAAAACCGCCAGGCCCGGCAGGAAGCCCAGCAGCCAGGCCCCAAAAATACCCAGCGTAACTAAGGGAAACAGAAACCGAATAGCGTTCAGGTAGCCTGGCAGGGGCGTTTCCAGAGCCGTTGCCCATGCAACAAGGCTTTCCGGCGACCGCCCAATGGTTTCTTCGGCATAGGCAAGGGCTTCAAACTGCTGCCGCCAGTCGAGTTGCGCAGTGAGTTCAGCAGCGGCCTCCTGCCGAAGCCGGACCGCGTCGGGGCCGGCGGGTGCCAGCAGCCAGGCCGCCAATCGGTGCTGACCCGCGTGCGTATGCGTCCGGTTCAGCAACCGGAACAGCGAATGTTTGCCGAATACATCCAGATCACCGGCATAAAAATGTGTTGGGCTGATGAATTGATCGCCCGTTTCGGGGCGCAGGTATTGCCGTTTCAGACGTGTGGCTTCGTCTTCGTTGATAAAGGCCAGATAGTGCGCCCTGTCGCGCTTTTGCCGGACGGCCTGGTGTTTTTTCAGCAGCACCAGAAACCCGGCAATCCCGATCAGCAAGAGCGCAGCGGCCGCCAGTTGCCAGTCTATTTTGATGAGCAGCCAAACGCCCGCCACGCTGCCACCAAACCAGGCAAGCCGCCAAAAAGCCAGTTGATTGTGTTGATGCCGGGCAATTTCTTCGGCCTGTTGAAACTGTTGACGACGCTGGTTAAAAATACCTTCGGGCATGAGAAACGCAACCAAACGCTGCGGGTAAGTAAGGGGTTTGGCCGTTTACTGCCTGTTTTTTTGGATGGATTATTTATGGCAACCCCGGCAAATGCCCTGAATCAGCAGGTTCGTTTCGGTACGGCTGTACCCCTCGGGCAACACTACCGCCGGAATACTAATGTGGTCTAAGCAGGTTGTTTGCCCGCATTGAGCACATTTAAAGTGAACATGGTCGTGGCGGTGGTGCCCGTCGACGCAGGTTTCGCGGCAGAGGGCATATTTCGTGCAACCCTCGTCGTCGAGAACTTTGTGCAGCAATCCCTTGTCCAGAAACGTCCGCAACGTGCGGTAAATCGTGACGCGGTCATGATCAGGCCCCAGTCCGCTCTCAACGTCGTTGTGCGCCAGCGCATGGCCCGCGTTCAGGAACAGATCGAGCACTTCCTCGCGGCCATTGGTATGCCGGAGTTTAAAGTTTTTGAGCGTCTGGGCAGTTGTCATGGGTTTGTTTTGTGTAGCGACCGGTCCGCCGGTGCAGTCTCCACGTCGAATTGCAAACGAACTAAGTTGGCATAAATACCGTCTTCCTGCATCGCCAATTGATCGTGGGTACCCGTTTCGGCAATCTGGCCTTCGCGCATCACGTAGATCATATCGACCTTGCGAATCGTGGCCAGCCGGTGCGCAATAATAATGGTTGTGCGGTTCTGCATCAGCTCATCCAGGGCCTCCTGCACCAGTTTCTCCGACTCGGCATCGAGCGAACTGGTTGCTTCGTCGAGAATCAGGATAGCCGGATCTTTCAGGATGGCGCGGGCAATGGCAATTCGCTGCCGCTGCCCGCCCGACAACTTAACGCCCCGCTCGCCCACAATCGTTTGAAGCCCCTCCGGAAAAGAGTCGATAAATTGAAGCGCGTTGGCTTTGCGGGCGGCTTCGCGCACCTCGGCCTCGGTGGCATCGGCTTTACCATACCGGATATTTTCCAGAATCGTACCGCCAAAAAGCATTACTTCCTGGGGCACAACGGCAATGTTTCGGCGGAGTTCGGTAACATTAAAACCGGCCAGGTCGCGGTTATCGACCGTGATTTTACCACTGCCAACGGCATAATAATGCATCAGTAGCTGCACAATGGTCGATTTACCGGCCCCGCTCTGCCCAACCAGCGCAATTTTACGCCCGGCCGCCACGTCGAGCGTAATGCCTTTGAGAACGGGTATGTCGGGCCGGGCGGGATACGTAAACCGGACATCCTCGAACCGAACGTGGCCCTGCACCGGCACAAACAGCGGCAGTGCTTCGGTGGGGTTTACTTCGGAGGTTTCTTCGAGTATCTCCAGAATCCGTTCCGATGCACCAACCGTCTTTTGCAGCTGCGCATACAAATCGCCCATGCCCGCCACCGAGCCACCGATGAAGGTTGTGTAAACAATAAAGGTGAGCAGGTCGGCAAAGGGCATCTCGTTGGATAAAACCAATGAACCGCCATACCAAACTACCCCGATGATACCACCAAACAGGGCAAAAATCACGAACGACACAAACACGCCCCGGAATTTGGCGGCCCGCAAGGCCGTGTCCACAACCTGTTGCAGGGCCGTTCCGTAACGGTTAATTTCTAACTTCTCGTTCGTAAACGCCTTGACAATGTTTACCGACTGAAGCGTTTCCTCCACCACCACATTGGCGGTTGCCAGCTGATCCTGCGCCTGCTTGGAGAGTTTACGGATGAACTTGCCAAACACTAAAGCCGCCACAATGATGACTGGAAACGTGGCCAGCATGAACAGGGTCAGTTTCCAGGATACGTAGAAAATAATGGCCGTTCCAATGGTCAGCGTGGCAATTTGGCGGAACAGTTCGGCCAGTGTCAGCGTCAGCACATCCTGCAGCTGCGACACGTCGGCCGAAATCCGGCTGGTTAGTTCGCCCACGCGCCGTTGCTCGAAAAAGGGAATAGGCAGCGTAATAATTTTGCTGTACGTTGTCCGGCGAACATCAGCCATGGCCCGCTCGCTCACCTGCGAAAAAAAGTAGATTCGGAAGAATGAGAAAACGGCCTGCGCCACCAGAACGCCCACAAAAAACAACGTCACCTGGTTGAGCGTGAACGCCGACTTCCCCTGAATCACGCTCGTGATCTGCCCAATCAGCAAACCAAAACTCAGCGTTGTGCCCGTCGACAGGATCAGGAACAGGAACCCGGCCGCATACGTCATCCGATACGGTTTCACAAACCGAAAGATTCGAAAAGCCTTTTTGAGACTGGTCCCGTTGATTTTCTTTTTATCTTCTTTGCTGGCTTCTTCGCCAAAATTTCGTCCTCGTGCCATTCGTTTTTTTTATATTCGCAGATACGCAATCAGGTTGGGTATCCATTATTTTACGGTTGTCCTTTATAACCCGATTGCTCAAAAATCTGGCGGGCATCGGTGTTGCGCATCAGGTCGGCAATCCCCACGTTATCATGCTCATCGTGGTAGCGGCCCACAATTCGCCAGCCTAACCAGCGACCGATGGCACCGGGGCAACGCTGACCAATTTCGGCCGTAAATGGCCGCTCGTTCAAATATCGTGCTTTTATGGCGGGATTTGTTTGGTAAATCAATTGATTATCAATAAAATGCGCCCATATAATATCCTGCGCATTAAACGTTTCGGTCAGTTGCCGGTCAGAATAGCCAATGATAAGACTATCGGACACTGCGGGCAACATGGTTTTTGTGAAAACGTATCCTTTTCCATAATAGACCATATCGGCCAGCATGGTCTGGTCGGTGCGATTTGTGGCGTTGTAGTGGTCAGAAATAGCAAACACAATAGCGGGCACTATGTATTCTTTCTGATACCGACGCAAAATATACTGCGGATATTGGGGGCCATTTACGGCCGAAATTGGTCAGCGTTGCCCCGGTGC
>JAYVAP010000061.1:0-5695 GCA_043750915.1 Spirosoma sp.
GAGCGGAATAATGGCGTTTCGTCCGTGCAGGTGTTTGTAGCGTTCATCGTTCGGGTTAACGGCAATGGCGGCATCGGCCATGATCGTCTCCGGCCGAACGGTGGCAATGGTAATAAACTCGACTCCATCCTGGTCCTCGGCATCGGGAGAGGGAGTTATCTGCGGAGTACGCTGGCTCCCGGCTCCCGATGGAGAGGGGATGGGGGAGAGGTAGTAGCGGATATAAACCAGTTTCTGCTGAACTTCTTTCGTGATAACCTCTTCGTCCGACACGGCGGTTTTCCCCAGCGGGTCCCAGTTGACCATGCGAATGCCCCGGTAAATGTTGCCCTTTTCGTAGAGGTCAACGAATGTGTCAATAACTGCTTCATACAGAACGGGTTCCATTGTAAAGCGCGTTCGGTCCCAGTCGCAGGAGGCACCAATTTTGCGGAGCTGTGCCAGAATGATGCCGCCATATTTCTCTTTCCACTCCCAGGCATATTCCAAAAACTCCGCGCGGGTGAGGTCTTTTTTGCCGATGCCCCTTTCGGCCAGCATGGCCACCACTTTGGCTTCGGTGGCAATACTGGCGTGGTCGGTGCCGGGCACCCAGCAGGCGTTTTTGCCTTCCATGCGGGCCTTTCTGACCAGCACATCCTGAATGGTGTTGTTGAGCATGTGGCCCATGTGCAGCACACCCGTTACGTTGGGGGGCGGAATAACAACGGTGTAGGGTTCGCGCTCGTCGGGAACGGACTTGAACAACTGGTTATCGAGCCAATACTGATACCATTTGGCTTCTATTTCCTTGGGGGCGTATGTTTTTGAGATCATGGGCTAATAGCGGGCCGAACCCGTTTGGCGTGCAAAAATAAGCCCGTCGCGGGGAAATACCGGACGCACGGCTGAGCTGATTGGTAAGCGAAGGGATAGAAAATGTGCCCGGAGAGAAAACGCATTTTCTTTTTATTGGATAAATTCCGGCGGTTGCACGGTGGGTTTTGACAGAATTATCCTGTAATTTTACCTGCTATGCTACTTCATTGGCACACTCATGGATTTCGGGAAAACAAATAACCTCGACGTTGTCAACTTCACGCTGCCGCCCGGCGCCCCTGCCAATGCCCGCGTCTGGGCGGCTGTTGAGCCAACACCCCGACCGCAGGTATTCATTGGTGGGCCAATATGGGCCAACAAAGCCTATGTCGGCAAAGTGTATCCGGCCACGGCAAAGGAACGCGATTTCCTGCATTACTATACCCGGCAATTCAATACCATTGAACTCAACCTGACCCACTACCAGATTCCAACGCCGGGCATGATTGAGAAATGGCGAACCCAGGCGGCCGACGCGCCGGACCCGGCCGGTTTTCGGTACTGTCCCAAATTTCCGCAGATCATCAGTCACGAACGGCAATTGGTGGCTTCCGAAAGCCTGACCGAAGAATTCGTTAATGCCGTGCTGGGTCTGGAAGAATATTTGGGGATGACTTTTTTGCAGCTGCCGCCGTCGTTTGGGCCGGAGAAATGGCCGGTGCTGGAGGCCTACCTCAAAAGCCTGCCCGACGAACTGGCCGTAGCCGTTGAATTTCGGCACCCCAACTGGTTTCGGCCCGCCACGGGCATGCAAACCCTGGAACGGCTGTATGGCCTCTATCGCCACACGGTAATTACCGATGTTGCCGGTCGGCGCGATGTGTTGCACATGGGCCTGAGCAGTCCCGTTCTGACGCTTCGCTTTATTGGTAATGAGGGCCACCCAACCGACTACACCCGCACCGATGCGTGGGTACAGCGGCTGAAAACGTGGTTTGAAAAGGGATTGCAAACGGCCTACCTGTTCATCCACGGCGGGGGCGAGAACGACACTGCCCCCGAACTGATTCTGTACTGGACCCGCGAACTTAACAAACATTGCGGCCTAACCCTCCGCGAGCCGGTTCTACAGCCCAAAGTGGTGCAGGGGACCTTGTTTTGATACAGTTGCCAAACCCCTTATCTTTGTCTCTACAAAGGCTAATTGCCCTACCGTATCAGGGTATTCAGCCATGAGCCAAAGGGCGTGCGTTTATTTTTGTGATCTCTCCCGAATCCACTCACATAGCTACTCACCAAGCCCGGTTCTGCCCATGAGCCGGGCTTCTGCATTATGAAAACCGTTATTATCAAATACAACGCGGGTAACGTGCAATCGGTGATGTACGCCCTGGAGCGGCTGGGTGCCAGCTACCTCCTCACCGACGATGAAGCCGAAATCCGCTCGGCCGACAAGGTTATTTTTCCAGGTGTGGGCGAAGCCAGCACCGCCATGGCTTATTTACGGCAACACGGCTTAAACAAAATTATCCCGTCGCTCAAACAGCCCGTGCTGGGCACCTGCGTGGGTATGCAACTCATGTGTCGGTATTCTGAAGAAAACCACACAAGCTGCCTCGGCATTTTCGATATTGATGTCCGGCGGTTTCCGGCCAACGCCACGCTCGGCACAACCCGACTCAAAGTGCCACACACCGGCTGGAACAGCATTCACGACCTGCGCGGTTCGTTAACAAACGGGTTGCCCGAAAACACCTATGTCTATTTCGTGCATAGTTATGCCGCTGATGTTTGCCCACAAACCACCGCTACCTGCCACTATGTCCGGCCGTTCAGTGCCATGCTCCAGCGCGACAATTTTTATGCGGCCCAGTTTCACACCGAAATCAGCGGTGATGCCGGGGAGCATATCCTGAAGAATTTTTTGAAATTATAGTTCAAACACGGAGGGCAGGGCAATTAAACATGAAGAACACGGAGTTCTCTGTGCCCTCCGTAATTTCTCCGTTAACGCGGTGTTCAATTATAAAATGCACATCATTCCCGCCATCGACCTCATCGACGGTAAGGCCGTCCGGCTTACGCAGGGCGACTACCGTCAAAAAATCGAATATAATGCCCGTCCGCTGGAAGTGGCTCAGCAGTTTGAAGATGCGGGCCTGACTCGCCTGCACTTAGTGGACCTCGACGGTGCCCGCGAAAAGCGCGTGGTCAACTGGAAAGTGCTCGAACAAATTACGGCCAAAACCCGGCTGCATGTCGATTTTGGCGGGGGGGTTCAGTCGGACGATGATCTGCGGATGGTGTTCGAGTGCGGAGCCAGACAGGTTACGGGCGGCAGTATTGCCGTGAAACAACCCGACGTACTTGATCAGTGGCTTTCGCAGTATGGCCCCGAAAAAATTATTCTGGGAGCCGATGCTAAAAATGAGAAAATAGCCGTCGGTGGCTGGGCCGAAGGTACGGATGTGTGGATATATGACTTTCTGGAAACGTGGGTCGATAAAAAGGTTCGGTATGTTATTAGTACCGATGTGGCAAAAGACGGGCTGTTGCAGGGACCCTCTTTCGATCTGTACCGCACCATGCAGGACCGCTTTCCCAACCTGAACATCATTGCCAGTGGGGGTGTCAGCAACATGAGCGACCTTGAAATGCTGGCCGATATGGATATCTACGGCGTTATTGTTGGTAAAGCCATTTACGAAGGGCGCATAACTCTCAAAGAATTAGCGCAGTTTGCCCAGTAACACCCAGATAGCGTAATTGAAAAAACATGCTCACCAAACGCATCATTCCCTGCCTCGACATCAAAGACGGCCGCACCGTGAAAGGGACCAACTTCGTTAACCTGCGCGACGCGGGCGATCCCGTTTTGCTGGCGGCCCTATATGCCCAACAAGGTGCCGACGAACTTGTTTTTTTAGATATCACTGCCACCGTCGATGGACGGAAAACCCTGCTCGACCTGGTCAGGAATGTTGCCCACACCATCAATATTCCCTTCACGGTGGGGGGCGGCATCTCGTCGGTGGCCGATGTGTCGGCCCTGCTCAACGCCGGTGCCGATAAAATCTCGATCAACTCATCGGCGGTTCAGAATCCCGATCTGATTGGCGAGTTGGCCCTGCAGTTTGGCAGCCAGTGCGTGGTGGTGGCTATCGACACGCGGCATCATAATGGCGAACACATCGTACATACCCACGGCGGACGAACCCCCACCAGTTTGGGCACCATCGACTGGGCAAAGGAAGTGGAAAACCGGGGCGCGGGAGAGATTCTGCTAACCTCCATGGATGCCGACGGTACCAAAGCGGGGTTCGCCCTGGCGTTGACCGCGCATATTTCGGGCGTGGCCAATATTCCGGTTATTGCGTCGGGCGGGGCCGGCACAATGGATCATTTCGTGGAGGTATTCACCACTGGAAAAGCCGATGCCGGGCTTGCCGCCAGTATTTTCCACTTCAAAGAAATAGAAATTCCTACCCTGAAAGCGTATCTGCGCGGCAAAGGCATTGATATGCGCCTTTGAACAGCGCGGGCAGGCCACGGTTAAACGGCCATATTACCACTGCGGGCTACGTGGCTTTGTTTCTGAAAAAATCAGAACTTGAATCCCAACTCCAGACTTACGACCCGGTTTTTGGAAGTGAGTTCGTTTTCCCGCATCACGTTTATCAGGCCGCGCTGGTAACTCAACCCAATGTTGACGGCGTTGGTCTCGTTAATTTTGTATTGCACACCCGCGCCCAGCAGCAACTCAATGTCGCCGAAACCATACTGCCGCCGGTCTCCGCCACTTTGCGCCATGTATAAGCCATTACGCTCGGTTTGGAGGGCTTTTTCAGCAATTTTCAAACTGAGCAAACCACCCGTTTGCACATACATCCGCAGGCTCGGCGCGATGTTGTTGGCAAACAGTTTCACCGTCACGGGCACCTGTAGATACTGCAAATTGTAGATGGATTCTTTGAAAGGCATACCCGGAACAGCCCGCGTCTCGCCGAAAGAACCGGGCATCTGAAAACCAGACCGCTTGATGGTGTACCAAAGCCCGGTGCTGAGGGCGTAGCGATCTTTAAAGAAAAAATAATCGACCGAGGGGCCTACACTCATCCGAACAGCCGAACCGTTGTGCCGAAAATCAGCGTAACTACCCATGCCAATGGCCGTGTTGAAGTCGAGAGAGGGCGCAAACCGGATGCTCATCTCAATGAGGTGGTTGGGCCGCACGTAGTCGGGGCCGTGGCCGTCATACGAATCTGTCGCTTGCTGTTGCCGACGCCGACGTTTGCGGTCGTCGTCATAGTCTGCCTGATTTTGATCGTTATAGCCGTCGCCCAGAATTTTACGAAACCGGCTGTCCGATTCTTTCGAGTAAGCCGCTTTCGGGCGCGACAATCCCGGACGGTTTATGCCGGAGCGGTTTACACTGGATCGGGAACCGCCAGACTGGGCGCATACGGGCGCAATGGCCAGCACCGTCAAAATCAGACTCATCCCTGCAACTTTTTTCATAAACTTGCCTGTTTTCACGATAGAATATCGTTGACTTTTATGCGATTATGTTTGGCCCTGTTCGGGATTTTTTGCCTTCCCCTGTTAATGATTTCGTGCGGCAAACACGATCAGCAGGTAATTCAGCGGCTCGACCGACAGTTGTTCGCCAGCAAATCGCCGGATTCTGTTCGGGCGTTTCTGAATCAGCATGCCGCTATTGCTCAACTGTACTTTAACGCGAATGGGGTCGGAAATGATACGGCCCTCGTTGGCGAACTGACCAACCGGGCTGCTAATCCGGCCCTTAACCAATTCTATGACCAGATTCAGGCTGAGTTTGGTGATCTGAGCGACCTCAACGACCAGCTTTCCGATGCATTTGCCCACATCAAAAAAG
>JAYVAP010000062.1:0-2692 GCA_043750915.1 Spirosoma sp.
CCGGTCAAGGGCGTAGGGCAGGCCGTCGGCGTGAAAAACACCCAGCAACGGCCCTTTCCCCAATCCGCCCAACAGATCGGTCCGGTTTTGTACAACCTGATACCCCTGCTGACGAAACTGCCCGAACATATCGGCTTTATCGGCGCGTTTGTCGGCACTGAACACTTCCGTACCGCCCCCCAGCATCACATCAAACCGAAGACCGAGGTACTGCACCGCAATCGCTTCCATGCTACCCCGGCTCTTACTGTTAACGCAGAAACCGGCGGGTGTGGCGTGGGTAATGGGCACAGTCGTCACGCAGCCAACGGCTTTACCCGCGCTTTTGAATTTTTGAAGAATGGGCTGGTAGGTCTGCCCGTCGGGACCAACGTTGAGTGCGCCGTTGTTAACCCGAACACCCCCGCCCCAGGCCGACGAAGCCGCTGCGGAGTCGGTAATAAGTGAAGAAGCCGAAGCCGTATCCATCAACGCCCGCCTTATTTTATTGGCACGGTACAGCCCGACCCAGTGGCTGGAACGACCTTCTTTCCGCTGTCTCAATAGGTCGGCCATGTTCAGGGTACCGGTGCTCATGCCGTCGCTGACCATGAATATAATATTTTTGGCAACCGCTCCCTTGCGGTGGGGCTGGTTCAGGTCAAGCGTTTGCCCCGGCGACCAGATGGCGGTGCCGACGGTGGCGAGGGTACCAGTTCTAAAAAAGTCTCTGCGTTTCATCTTGTGTTTCGTTGGCTCTGGCAATCGTCACAGGTTCCTTCGGCCAGTAGCTGGATGGTGTCGATCCGGTATTTGCGCACGGCGTTCAGGTACGCTTCGGGCAGCAACAGAACCGTTTCACAGTGCGAACATTTGAAATGCGGCTGCACGGCTACAGTCGAGGGCGGGGCATAAAAATAGGAACAATGTCCTTTCGAATCAATAAGTTTATGAATAATCCCCGCTTCGGTGAGCGTTAGCTGTGCCTTCCTGAAATAGCTCGCCTTTGGGACGCAGATTCAATTTTCAAACGTAACTTAAAATGGCAAAATAAGTAATTACGCAAAATTAAACGCTATAACCCCAGAACGGTCAGTTTAGTCGGCTTCTTGCTGAGTAGCCCGGCAGCTATAAATGTTAACAAGTAAATACAGTCGTCAAAATTAATACTTTAAAGATAGTCGCGTTTAAATCTGCTTACTTACTTCAATCTCGTCCACCCCACGGCAAACACCAACCCCGTCATCAGCAGTAGTTTCAGCAAGCCCCAGAAAATAGTTTGCACCGACGCACCCTGACTTAGCAGAATTTTCAGCGTATTCTCTTCCCGCTCCTGGGTGAAGGCGTTGAAACACAGAAAAATAATCAACAATGGAATCAGCAGTTGCAGTACAAAAGCCACCGTCATCTCGCCGAACCGAATCAGCGACGTAGCATCTTCGGCCTGACTGAACTTGGCATCGTTCTGGCGGTGTCCTTCCAGATACACGCTCGAGCCGGTGTAGGTATCCAGCCCAAAATCCAGAAAGCTCAAATCCGACTTGGGCCGGAAGGCAAACGTACCATAGTGAGCCGCCGAGTGCAGATTTTTTTCGGGCTGACCCAGCCAGGCCGCCCGCGCCGACTGATTCGCCTGCGTCCGTTTTTTGGCCAGCGACTGGTAGTTGCGGAAGCCCGTCCAGGTGGCAACGAGTAACAGCAGCAACACGACGATGCCTGCCACCACAAACCGCCGGTCGCGGAGGGTAGCGGTAAACTCTTTGTTGGCAATGAGTTGGCGTATCATGGCAAATTGAGATTCAGACCGTTTGCAGATAAATTGCTTCGAGTTCGTTCGCGCTGAGGTCGGTGGTGGGCATGGTTTCAACCAGTCGCCCTTCGCGCATGATGCCGATGCGGTTGCCGACTTCTTTAGCCCGGAAAATGTCGTGGGTGGCCATCAGAATGGCCGTTCCCGACTGGCCCAGACCCAGCAACAGGTCCGAAAATTCGTTGGCTGCTTTGGGGTCGAGACCGCTGGTGGGTTCGTCCAGCAAGAGTGCTTTGGCCTGTTTGGCCAGTGCAATGGCAATACCTACTTTCTGACGCATTCCTTTCGAGTACGTCCCAACTCGTTTGGCGTGCGCTTCGGATTGCAGCCCGGCGCGGGTCAGCAGTGTCCTGAGTTCATCGGGCACGTAGCGAAATCCGGCCAGTGACGCAAAAAAGTCGAGGTTTTCCAGCCCGCTCAGGTTGGGGTAGAGCATGACCGTTTCGGGCAGGTAGGCCAAAAACTTCTTGGTTTCCTGCGGGTGGTCGGCCACGTTCATCCCGTTGATGATGGCCTGCCCGGAGGTGGCTTTCAAAAACCCCAGAAACAGGTTGATCGTCGTGGTTTTACCCGCGCCGTTCTGCCCCAACAGACAGAATATTTCGCCAGGGGCAACGGTGAGGTTCAGGTTCTCTAAAGCCGGGGCGGTCCGGCGATCCGGAGCGTCCGGCGTATAGCGTTTAGTCAGATTAATAGCTTGTAGCATAACAACTTGCTGGTTTATACTTGATGGAGTTTTCTGTTAAAATTAACGAAGGCCAAACCCGCAAACAGCCCCGCGAAGAGCAGCAACGGAGCCAGCATAGCCGCGTAATTGACGGGGGTTTCGTCCCGGTAGATTTCGATGGGAAAGTCGGCCCAGTTTTCGGCCTTCACCGGGGCGTTCTGGAAAATTTTGGGGTA
>JAYVAP010000063.1:0-2422 GCA_043750915.1 Spirosoma sp.
GCGCAGCCATGTACCGCGCGCCAACGTCTTTGAAAGCCAGTGACGGTCCATGAAACAACTCCAGAACACTTGTTTTGCCCGGCTCCAGCTCAAGCACCGGCGTAGCAAACGGAAGGGCGTTGTGGGTTAACTCTTCCAGGTCAGCCTGACTGATTTCATCATCAAACAGGGCCTGGCTGATGGCAAAACCAATATCGGCCAGCGATTGCCCGGCAATGTCATTAAAAAACGACGCGCCCAACCGGGGTAAAGGCGTGGGCATATACAAACCCCTGTCGGCGGGCAGACTGTGAAACAGGGCATCCCGGGCCGATACCGTGGTATGCGGGCTGTTGGTACTGTAGAAACGCATACGTTTAAAGCAAAATTAAAAGACAAAGTACGGCAAAAGGGGTGGATCAATCGAACGGTACAGTCCGTAAATAGGGAAAAACGTCGCGAATTAGCGGATGCGTGGGGCAATTCATAAATTTGTGGAAACATACACGTTATCATGACTTTTGGTATCTTCAATGCGCCCACGCCAGCCAACGAGCCGGTAAAAGACTACCGCCCCGGCTCGCCCGAACGCAAAGCACTTCAGGAAGCCCTCGTAGGATTCCGGTCGGAGGAGACCGACGTTCCCATGTACATTGGGGGGGCGGAAGTGCGTACGGCCCGTAAAATCCGCATGTCGCCCCCGCACGATCACCGGCATACACTGGGATATTTTCACGAAGGCGATGCGGAACACGCGGAGCGGGCCATCCAGGCTGCGCTATCGGCAAAAAAAGCCTGGGCCGATTTGTCGTGGGAGCACCGGGCCGGTATTTTTCTGAAGGCGGCCGATCTGCTGGCGGGTCCCTACCGCGCCCGCATTAACGCAGCAACCATGTTGGGTCAATCGAAAAACGCCTACCAAGCCGAAATCGACGCAGCCTGTGAACTGATCGACTTCCTGCGCTTCAATGTACAGTTTGCCACCGACATATACCGGCAGCAGCCCAATTCATCACCCGGTGTCTGGAACCGGCTGGAATACCGCCCGCTCGAAGGATTCGTTTTTGCGCTGACACCGTTCAATTTCACGGCCATTGCCGGAAATTTGCCTGCATCGGCTGCATTGATGGGCAATACGGTGGTTTGGAAACCAGCTTATACCCAGATACTGTCGGCTAAAATCATTATGGACGTGCTCCGCGAAGCGGGCTTGCCCAACGGCGTTATCAACCTTATTTATGTGGATGGGCCGGTGGCGGGTAGCGTTGTTTTCAAACACCCCGATTTTGCGGGTATTCACTTCACGGGCAGCACAACGGTTTTTCAGACCATCTGGGGAGAAATTGGCACCAACATTCACCGCTATAAAACGTATCCCCGCATCGTGGGCGAAACGGGCGGGAAAGATTTTGTGCTGGTCCATGAATCGGCTGATGCCGACGAAGTAGCCACCGGACTGGTGCGGGGTGCCTTCGAGTACCAGGGGCAAAAGTGTTCGGCCGCATCCCGTGCCTACATTCCATCGACGCTTTGGCCCGCCGTGGAAGCCCGCATGAAGCAGTTTTTGGGTGAAATGAAGATGGGTGTTGTCGAAGACTTTACCAATTTCATCAATGCCGTTATCGACGAACGCGCTTTCAGGAAAATCACCGCCTATATTGACGAAGCAAAGAAAGATGATGAGATAACGGTTGTTGCTGGTGGTAATTATGACAGCACAACCGGCTATTTCATCGAACCAACCGTGTTGCGCGTCAGCAACCCGTTGTACCGAACCATGTGCGAAGAAATCTTCGGACCAGTTCTATCGGTGTACGTTTATGAACCATCAGAGTTTAATGAAATGCTCCAGATCGTTGATAGCACGTCACCCTATGCCCTGACCGGATCAATTTTTGCGAAGGACCGGTATGTGATAGACCAGGCCGCACATGCGCTGCAAAACACAGCCGGCAATTTTTACATTAACGACAAACCGACGGGTGCGGTTGTGGGTCAGCAGCCCTTTGGCGGGGCGCGGGCTTCGGGCACCAATGATAAAGCGGGGTCAGCACTGAACCTGTTGCGGTGGGTTTCGGCACGTACCATAAAGGAGACCCTGGTAAGCCCTCGGCACTTTGGCTACCCCTTTCTGGAGGCCGACGAAATTTTGTAAAAAAACTTTGAATAAAGACTTGCGAAAAGCGATTAGGATTGCTACCTTTGCATTCCCAAATCGGTAGGGAAGGCCAACAACGGTTGGCCACCATCAGGCTGAAAGGCGTGAGACAGTTCTTTGACGTATTGACATCAAAAGTTTAGCCTTGATTCAAGGCAATAAACATCGTGGTTAATTTATTTAACCACACATTTATTTACGATGGAGAGTTTGATCCTGGCTCAGGATGAACGCTAGCGGCAGGCCTAATACATGCAAGTCGAACGGAGTAGCAATACTTAGTGG
>JAYVAP010000064.1:0-12252 GCA_043750915.1 Spirosoma sp.
TTCAGCAAAGAGCAGTTGATTAATCTATTAGTACACATTGAGAAGCTGGTGATAGACAAACAAAAGTGTAATCTTTCACCCTAAAGGGAATAAGAAAACGGTTAATTTCGATGCCCCTGACGTGTACCATCTCTACTACGGCAACGAAACCGGTTCGCCCGGCACCATCCTGACCTTCTTTCCGTATCATAATCTCCCCCGTGGGCGTAAGGGAACCGGCCAGTTGACTTACACGGCTTTTTCAGTACCAACGGCCTCGTTAAGTTTCTGGATGGACCGGTTGCAGGCGCAGCACATTCCCTTTAGCGGACCCGACAAGCGTTTTTCTGAGATGTACCTGCGCTTCGAGGATTATGACGGTGCAGGCATCGAACTTATTTTCAACCACGAAGACCAGCGGCCCGGATGTGCCCACAGCAATCAGATTCCAGTAGCGTATGCCATACGTGGGTTTCACTCGGTTACGCTGAACGAACTGATGCCCGACCCGACCATCCACCTGTTCACCGAAACCATGCAGCACACGCTGGTGGGGGAGGAGCAGGGCCGCTTTCGGTTCATGGCCGGGTTGGGCGGACCCGGCAATTACATCGACGTGCTGCATTCGCCAACCCACGATCACGCATTGCCCGGTGCCGGATCGGTGCACCACGTTGCTTTCTCGACCGATTCTGAAGCAACGCAA
The DNA here is from genome assembly GCA_043750915.1 of Spirosoma sp. Classification (GTDB taxonomy): domain Bacteria; phylum Bacteroidota; class Bacteroidia; order Cytophagales; family Spirosomataceae; genus Spirosoma. The sequence goes on from JAYVAP010000064.1 coordinate 686, forward strand.
CTTACCATTCAGACCCAGCTGACCGAAGCGGGTTTCCACCCGACGGCGGTGGTGGACCGGCAGTATTTCCAGAGTATTTATTTCCGGGAGCCGGGCGGTATTCTGTTCGAGGTAGCTACCAATTCGCCGGGCTTCACCATCGATGAGCCGCTTGCCGAACTGGGCACATCCCTGAAACTACCTCCGCAATACGAGTTGCGCCGGGCCAGTCTTGAAGCAGCACTGCCCACCATTTCCATTAACTGATTTTTCAAATGCGCCGGGCGAACCGACAGAAGAACGATTGTTCGAGACAAGGCATGTTTCTGCGAGCGGGTGCTCGGTAACTACAACATTGTACCCAAATTTTTCCCACACCGTTAACCAGGATGAACTAAACAGCGTTAACTTGTTGCTAACCGGAGAACAGTTATCCTGACTAACGTGTTGCTTACCTAACCCAAATGTATATGAGCCAGTACATGGTTGAATTTGACCTGCCGCCTATTCCTGATGAGGGGTTTGCAAACCGGATTCCTGCCCAACGGCTCAAAGTAGAGGAACTGATGGCAACCGGTTTTTTACTTTCCTATTCGCTCTCAGTCGACCGCCACAAACTCTGGTGCATTGTGAAGGCGGGTTCTGAACGGGAGGTTACTGAGTTGATGTCTGAGTTTCCCCTCATTAAGTACATGACCCCCGTTATCACTGAGTTGCTGTTTCACAACATGGTGGCCGCCCGAATTCCGCTCCTCTCATTAAATTGATAATAGCAAAACCCTCCATCCGGGGGTTTCTTTTAAACCAGCAAGGTGTATTTTTGCGCCAGTCATTTTGCTAAGTACCCATAAGTAACCGGATCAAAAGTGGTTACATAGCATTACAACTCTTTGATTATCAGTTCCACGTGGAAACTTTTTGGCTGTCATAGCCACACGCTATTATTAACAGGAATCGCATGATACCCAACATTTTCATCTGCCAGTCGGAACGTGAACTGGAGGCTCGGTATGCCGATTACTTTATTGCGCACATTGATGGGCAGAAAACAACGACGCTGCGGCAGTTCTACGAAGAGCTGGCCGACCTGCTCGAAATACCAGCATTCAGCTTCTCCCTGGAAGCACTCAACGATGCGCTAAACGATCTGCAATGGCTCGAAGACGAACGCATCGTGCTGTATTTTACAAATACGAATGACCTCATTAGCAAAGAGCGTGACCCGGCAAAATTAGGTAGCGTCCTGAATATGCTGGACGCAACGGCTGAAGACTGGAAGTGGGTCGAAGATGGGGATATCGACAAAAAAGAAATCGTCGTTGTGTTTGACGACAGCCCCCGGATTCGCAAGGTACTGGAAACTGAAAACATCGACTTTGCCATGCTGGGCGAAATGGACTGAACGCCCGGCTGTTGATAGATAGCCGATGGTTTTTTTCGCCCGATAGAATCCAATGCGGGGTAGATGAGCTATGTAGGCAACAAATTTTCAGAACTCGCTGTTACCCTAACGTGCCGCCGGAATATTCTTCCAGCGGCTTTTCGTGTTTGTTCACACAACCCCGCCTGCGCTTGAAACCATCCGAATTGCTTGGTCTTTATACCGACGATGCTTTTATAAAATTACTGGCCGACCCCTTTAGCAGAAAGCCCGCTGCCGAGCCGCAACGGCTGCAAATTAAGGGACTGGCCGGCAGCTTAGATGCCGTACTGGCCTCTGCAATTGTAAAAACCGTTGGTGGAAACCACCTCTTTGTGCTGACCGACCGGGATGAAGCAGCCTACTTTTTCAATGACCTGCAAAACCTGCTTGGTCGCGATGTCCTGCTGTTCCCGATGTCCTACAAAAAACCGTATCAGTACGAGGAAGTTGAGAATGCCAATGTGCTGATGCGGGCCGAAGTGTTAAACAAACTTAACCCGGCCCCCAAAAACGGCCTGCTGATGGTAGCCTATCCCGAATCTCTTTTTGAGAAGGTTATTAACAAAAGATCGTTGCAGGCCAACACACTGACCATGCGGGTAGGCGAGAAGATTGATACTAACTTCGTGTCGGAACTGTTGCAGAACTATGCGTTCGAGAAAACAGATTTCGTCTACGAGGCCGGGCAATTTTCCGTGCGGGGCGGCATCATCGATGTGTTTTCGTTTGCCAGCGAGTTCCCCTTCAGAATCGACCTGTTCGGCGATGAAGTCGAAAGTATTCGTTCGTTCAGTCCAGAATCCCAGCTTTCAACCGGCTCGGTCGATTTCATCAATATCTTACCAAATATTCAAACTAAACTCATTGAAGAAAGCCGCGAACCGTTTCTCAACTTCTTGCCCGATGCCACCACCATCTGGGTGAAAGATGTGGAGTTTACGCTCGAAATAATTGAAAAATGCTTCGAAAAAGCCGAGCAAAGTTTCGAGTTGGTGCTGGCCAGCAGCGGGGGTATTCAGGTAGTGAGGGAGCCTACGGACCTGTTTGAGACGCGCCGGACTTTTCTCAACCAACTAAAAAAATTCCGAACGGTGGAATTTGGCCGTAAATTTTACTTTAAAACCGACGGTCGCCACGCCTATCAATCAAAGCCCCAACCCTCGTTCAATAAAGATTTCAAACGGCTGGTGGAGGTGCTGGGCGAGAATCAGTCTAAGGGATTTACCAATATTATTACCGCCGAATCATTCAAGCAACTCGACCGGCTGCGCACCATTTTCGAGGAACTCGACCCTTTCGTCACGTTCCAGTCTTTGAACATTGGCCTGCGCGAAGGGTTCCTGGACGAATCCCTGAAAATTGCCTGTTTCACCGACCACCAGATTTTCGACCGCTATTATAAATACCGGGTTCAGGATAAATTCTCCAAGTCAAAAGCCCTCACCCTGCGCGAACTCAAGACGCTGCAACCCGGCGATTATGTTACCCACGTGGACCACGGTATTGGCCGGTTTGCGGGGCTGGAGCGCGTTGATCACGCGGGCAATCAACAGGAAGCCATCCGCCTGATATATCGTGATAATGACATTCTGTTGGTGAGCATTCACAGCCTGCACAAAATTGCCCGCTACAGCGGCAAAGAGGGTGGCCCGCCAACGATGAGCAAACTGGGGTCGCAGGAATGGGAACAGAAAAAATCACGCATCAGAAAGCAGGTAAAAGACATTGCCCGCGAACTGATTGCGCTCTATGCCAAACGCCGGACTGCACCCGGTTTTGCCTACAGCCGTGACACTTATCTACAGGCCGAACTCGAGTCGTCGTTTCTCTACGAAGACACCCCCGACCAGGCTAAAGCCACCAACGATGTCAAAAACGATATGGAGCAGCCCCACCCCATGGACCGGCTCGTGTGTGGGGATGTAGGTTTTGGCAAAACCGAAATTGCCATCCGGGCGGCCTTCAAAGCCGTCACCGACAACAAGCAGGTGGCCGTGCTGGTGCCAACGACCATCCTGGCCATGCAGCATTTCAAAACCTTTACCGAGCGCATGGCGGACTTCCCGGTCACAATTGCCTACATCAACCGGTTTCGGTCGGCAGCCCAGGTGAAAGAGATTTTAAAAGAGGTCGCTTCGGGCAACATTGGCATCCTGATTGGAACGCACCGGATCGTTAACAAAGACATCAAATTCAAAGACCTGGGTTTACTGGTAATTGACGAAGAGCAGAAATTTGGCGTAAAAACCAAAGACCGACTCAAAGAGATGCGCGTTGAAGTAGACGTGCTGACCCTCACAGCAACGCCCATTCCGCGAACGCTCCACTTTTCACTGATGGGTGCCCGCGATCTCTCGATTATTGCCACGCCACCGCCCAACCGCCAGCCCATCACCACGGAGGTGCATCCCTTCAACGAAGCAACCATCCGCGATGCCATTAGTTACGAGATACGGCGGGGCGGGCAGGTATTTTTTGTGCATAACCGCATCAACGATATCGAATCGATTGGCAACCTCATTATGCGGCTCGTGCCCGAAGCCCGGATTGGCGTGGCGCATGGTCAGATGGAAGGCGATAAGCTGGAGCGAATGATGACGCGCTTTATCGAAGGAGATTATGACGTGCTGGTATCGACCAACATCATTGAATCGGGTTTAGATATATCGAACGCCAACACGATTTTAATTAACAACGCCCATTTTTTCGGCCTGTCAGATCTGCATCAGATGCGCGGGCGGGTGGGGCGCTCGAACCGGAAAGCATTCTGCTATCTGCTAACGCCACCACCTTCGGTACTAACCACCGATGCCCGTAAACGGCTACAAACATTAGAAGATTTTTCGGATCTCGGCGAAGGCTTTAAAATCGCCATGCGCGACCTCGACATTCGGGGTGCGGGCAACCTGCTGGGTGCCGAACAGAGCGGTTTCGTTAATGATCTGGGTTTTGAGATGTACCACAAAGTACTCGACGAAGCTGTGCAGGAGTTACGGGAAAGCGAGTTTAAAGACCTCTTCGAAACCAAGCCTGGCGATCTCAATCTCTCCCTGCCCGATACCGTTATTGAGACCGATTTGCCCGTTGTCATTCCCGAGCGCTACGTAGCTAACATCTCCGAACGCCTGGCTTTGTACACCCGTTTGGATAGTTTAGCCAACGCCGAAGAGTTGATGGCTTTTAGGCAGGAGGTGCTCGACCGGTTTGGACCGATTCCTGAAGAGGTTGAAAATCTCATTAAAATGGTTAACGTTCGCTGGAAAGCCGAACAGCTTTACCTTGAAAAACTGACCCTTAAGAATAATATCCTCAAGGGCTACTTCGTTTCTAACGGGAACAGTAACCGGGCGGTAGACCGTTTTTTTACCTCCGATCAATTTGGCAGGGTAATTGACTACATCAAACAAAACCCATCGACGTGTTCGTTACGGGAATCGAAGAACCGGCCGGTTTTCACCCACACCAACGTTTTTTCGGTTGAGCAGTTGGATGAGATCATGGTCACGCTAACAAGTTAATTTTAATTTTGCACCTACGTTTTTCATACATAACACAGCAATGATTCAGAAGTATCACCTCACGCGGGCTCAACTCCAACGAGCGGCCTACGTGCTCCTGGCAACGATTGCGCTGACCGCTTGTAGCAAATCCAAGCACCCAACCAGTGTTAAGCCGGGCAAGGAAAGTACGGCAACCGGCATTGCCTACAACCAGAAAGATGGCTTCCAGGTAAAGAAATTTGCCGGTCAGAAAGCGGGGCCCAACTTAGTATTTATCGAAGGGGGCCGCTTCACAATGGGCGCGCTGGAAGAGGATGTCATGAACACCCGCGACAACCGCGAGCGGACCGTTTCGATCCAGTCATTTTATATGGACGAGACTGAGATGGCCAATGTTCACTACCTCGAATACCTGAACGCCATCACCCGCGATTCGTCGGAAGAAGTGGTCAGAGCTGCCCTGCCCGATACAACCGTATGGGCCAAGGATATGTCGTTCAACGATTCCTACGTGACGCAGTATCTGCGGTATCCTGCCTTCCGCTACTATCCGGTAGTGGGTGTATCGTGGGTTCAGGCGAGCGATTACGCCGTTTGGCGCTCCAATGCCGTAAATAACGAACTCGCTAAAGGAGGGGCGGCTGCCGGCAAAAAGAAAAAAGGGGGCGGTGGTTTCTCGCTGAAACGCAAGTCGAAAAAAGCCGAAGACCCAGCCCAGGCCGAAACAGCTACGGCGGCCCCGGCGAAACCCAGCTTGGAAAGCGGTATGATTTTACCCGACTACCGGCTTCCTACCGAAGCGGAATGGGAATATGCCGCCAAAGCCCTGATTGGTACGCAATACATGGACGAGAACCAGATTAACCAACGGATTTATCCGTGGGATGGCTCGTCCGTTCGAAACTCCAAAAAGGGCCGGAAACAGGGGCAGATGCTGGCTAACTTCAAACGCGGTCGGGGTGACTATGCCGGTATTGCCGGGCGCTCTAACGACGGGGCCATTATCACCAACGAAATTTACGCCTATCCAGCCAACGATTTTGGGTTATATAACATGGCCGGTAACGTGAACGAATGGGTCTACGATGTATACCGCCCACTGTCTTATCAGGACGTAAACGACCTGAATCCAATTCGCCGGAATGGGTATGGCGATGACGCAAAAAGCTACGATGCCAAGAACAAAAACTCGATCATCGATGATAAGCTGCGCGTTTATAAAGGTGGGTCCTGGAACGATGTGGCCTACTGGTTGTCGCCCGGAACACGCCGGTTTTTAGATCAAGACTCGGCAACTGCGATGGTGGGATTTCGTTGCGCCATGATCGGTGTAGGCCGGAACAAATAGAAACGAACGCTTTTTAGATTAATGGCAGCGGCCACTCAGCGATGGGTGGCCGCTATCGTTAATACCCCCACCGACTGGCAACCCGCTTTTAATAACTCTGCCGTGCAGGCTTCAATGGTAGCCCCGGTCGTTAGCACATCATCGACCAGAATAATAATTTTGCCCGCCACCTCCCGATGGTCCGGCACATCGAACACGGTTTTCACATTTTCCCAGCGCTCCATTCGGTTCTTTCGCGTTTGCGATGCGTTGAACCGTTTGCGAATCAGCACATCCGTCCGAACCGGAATAGACAAGGCTTCGGATAAGCCCTCGGCAATCCAGTCGGCCTGGTTATAGCCCCGCTGATTGAGTCGGCTTTTGTGGAGCGGCACACCCACGAGCATATCTGCCTGATTGACCCAACCGCTTTCCGTTTTCAGTTGATAACCATACCACCCGGCGAGTTCTTTTGCGGCTTCTTTTTGTCCTTTATATTTAATCTGGTGGATCAGTTTCTGAACCGTACCACCTTTGGTGAAATACACAAAAGATGCTAAAAATGCGACGGGCACTTTTCCGGCAAACTTGTTGAGGTGAACAGGGTCGTAAGGCTCATGGTGTTGCTTCGTTTCGGGCAGGTTTATGCGGCAGGTCGTACACAGAATTTTTTCATTGGGGCCCAACGAGCACCCGCATCCCAAACAGAGCGTAGGGAAGAGGAGGTCGGCGAAATCAGCCAGCAATGTGCGGGCAAACCTAAATGGGGCAGACATACGTTAGTTAGGGAAAAACGTCGTAATTTAGACAGAACATTATATCGGCAATAGTCATGATCGAAAATATTGATGCGTTGTGGGAAGACCTGCTCAACCAACTGAATGCGCTGGTTGGAAAGCGTCCTGCCGATCTGAACGCCGTCCTGTTCTTGATAGGGGTTCAGGAATTGGGCAAAGGCCCCATTCGCTTTTCTAAAGAAGCCAAACAAGACCTCATGCACATTGCCGTTTGCCGAATTCTCAGCCAAAGTGGCTACTACATTTTTGATGGTCACGACAAAGACGGCTGGCCCCTGTGGACGTTGGCCAAACCCCTGCCACCGGGCGATTTGATGGCGCAGGAAACTTTCCTGAAAACCCACGTTGTCCTTTATTTTCAATCGGTACTGGTTTAATTTCATACCCGCTCAGCTTTTTTTTCATGCCAACCTCCAACGCATATACCACGCTCCTCCAGCGAATCGACGAATACAAGAAGCGGTATTTTCAGAATCAGCTGGTGAAAGGAAGCCTGTTTTTTGTTGCCCTGCTCGGTGCGGGCTACCTCTTTGTTAATACGGCTGAGTTTGTTGGCCGGTTCAATTCGGTTGGGCGAAGTGCGCTCTTCTTCGGCTATCTGATCGCCGTTGTTGTTGGCTTATACTTGTTTATTGCCCGACCGCTGATGAGCCTGTATGGGCTGAATAAAGAACTTTCTAACGACGATGCGGCCCGACAAATTGGGCAGTATTTTCCGGAGGTGGGCGACAAACTGCTCAACACGCTGCAACTTCAGCGTATCACCTCCGACCAGTCTGATCTGATTTGGGCAAGCCTGAACCAGCGGTCGAGTAGTTTGCTTATCAATCGCTTTGCCAACGCCATTCAGCTAAGTCGAAACCGGCAGTTTCTGAAATATGCCATTCCGCCCCTTGTCCTTATTTTGTTGATCCTGATTGTTAACCCGGCATTTTTCACAAAATCATCGACGCGGTTAGTCAACTATAACCGGGAGTTTGTTGAGGAGGCTCCATTCCAGTTTGTTGTTCAGAATAAGTCGCTGAAATCTTTCCGAAACGAAGACTTTCTATTGTCAGTCAAACTCACGGGCGATGCCATACCACAAGCGGCTTACGTGGTCACCAATGGCACCCGCTTCAAACTTGAGCAAGCAGGCGGGCAGTTCGCCTACACGTTCGATAACCTCCAGCGTGATCTGGATTTTCACATCGAAGCCGCCGGTTTCCGGTCGCCAACTTATACCATTGGCATGATTGACCGGCCGGCCGTGCTCTCCTTCAACGTTAAACTCGACTATCCGGCATACCTGAACAAGCCCGCTGAAGAGCTCTCCAACGTAGGAAACTTGCTGGTTCCGCAGGGTACGCTGGTTCACTGGTCATTTGCCGCCGACCACACCGACTCATTGATGCTCCAGTTCAGTCCAGAAAAAAAGAACACCGTTGCTCAGCTGGTTGAAAAGAACAGGTTTACCGTAAATCGCCGGGTGATGCAAAGTTCTATTTATACCGTATCACTCCAAAACAGCCAGATTGCTACGCCATCTACCATTCAATACAACATACAAGTTGTGCCGGATCGGTATCCGCAGGTCTCTGTCAATCGCATTCAGGACACCGTTACTTACAACTACATCGCGCTTTCGGGTCTCGTTTCCGACGATTACGGCTTCTCTAAACTGCGCCTGAACTATTCCATCAAGCGGGCCGGTAAACGTTCACCGCTCTACTCAGCGGGTATTGCCGTCAACCGGTCGGCCACCTCGCAGAACTTTGTCTACAATTGGTCGCTGGACAGCTTGAAACTTGGCCCTGAAGATCAATTAGAATACTTCGTGCAGGTGTGGGATAATGACGGCGTGAACGGGCCAAAGTCGAGTCGCTCCAACGCACTAAATTTTACGATTCCCTCCAACGCAGCCGTTCAGAAACAGGTGGACAAATCGGCCGAAAAAACGGAGGAGCAAATCGACAAGGCACTGGCCAAAACTCAGGCAATAAAGAAAGAGCTGAAGGCCATGGAAGACCGGATGCGAACCCGTAAATCGTCCGACTTTCAGGACAAAAAGCAGTTGCAGGATGTGCTCCAAAAACGGGAGGAGTTGATGAAAGACGTGCAAAAACTACAGGAGCAATTCCAGAAAACCAATGACACGCAACAACGCTTCGCCGAAAAAAACAAGTCCATGCAGGACAAGATGGAGCAACTTCAAAAGCTATTCAACGAGCTGACAGACCCGGAGATGAAGCAACTTTATGAGCAGCTGAAACAACTGCTGGAGAAGAAGCAGGACGATAAAGCATCAGATTTATTGGATAAGCTGAGCCGGAAGGAGAAGAATGCGGAGCGAGATCTGGACCGGGCTTTAAAACTTTTCAAGCAAATGCAGCTAGAGCAGAAAGTAAATAACGTAGCCCAGGATTTAGAGAAACAAGCCGAACGTTTAGAGAAACAGGCTGAGGAAAGTGCAAAAAAGAATGATTCGTCCGAGGATCAAAAGAAGCAGCAGGAAAAATCTAAGGAAGATTTCAAGAACACAAAAGACCAACTCAAGGAGATTGAGAAGCAGGCCGAAAAAGATAACCTGAACAAGCCCGATACCTCGGAGGAGAAACAGAAAGGTATTGACAGCGAAATGCAGCAGGCGGGTGATCAGCTCGGCAAGAACCAGTCTAAAAAAGCTTCTTCGGCGCAGAGCAAGGCCGCTAAGTCAATGAAGGAAATGAGCAAATCCATGCAGGATTCCATGGAATCGTCGGAGATGGAAGAAATGCAGGAGAATATAGATGATCTGAGAAGCATACTTGACAACCTCATTACTTTATCATTTGGGCAGGAGCGAGTCATGCGTGATTTTCGGGGTATGAGTTTGCAGGACCCGCGTGTGACAAAACTATCGCAGGAGCAGCTTAAACTACGCGACGATGCCAAAGTGATTGAGGACAGTTTGACGGCGTTAGCCAAACGAGTTGTTCAGATACAATCATTTGTAACGCGTGAACTCACCAATATGAACGGTTATATGGATGAGAGTACCCAATTTTTGCGCGACCGACGACTCAGTGTAGCGGCTTCCAAGCAACAGTTTGCCATGACTTCCATCAACAATTTGGCTCTCATGCTCAGCGAATCGTTGAAAAGTATGCAACAGCAAATGAATGCCATGGCCCAGCCCGGCAACGGTAAGGGCGGCAAAAAGGGCAAAAAACCTGGCGATAGCGATGGGCTGGGGGAGATGCAGAAGAAGTTGAACGCCCAAATGAAGCAAATGCAAAAATCGGGCAAGTCGGGCAGGGGACTTTCTGAGGAGCTTTCGCAAATGGCGGCTCAACAAGCCATGATCCGGAGTATGCTTAAAAAGATGGAAGAGAATGCCAAAGGCACTGAAGTGGGTAAACAGCAGGGCGAACAGGTGAAAGAACTACTGGAGAAGATGGACGAAACTGAAACAGACCTCGTCAACAAACGTATTAATCCAAATACCCTAAACCGGCAAAATGAGATTCTGACGCGTTTGCTCGAATCGGAGAAGGCCCTCAAGCAGCAGGAAGAAGACCCCCGGCGCGAAGCGGAAGCCGCTAAATCAGTCAGACGCACAACCCCGTCTTTCTTCCAGTCTACCAACCTGACCACTAAAACGAAGCAGGTTGAGGTGCTGCGATCCGTTACGCCGAATTATACTATTTTCTACAAAAAGCAGGCAAACAGCTATTTGCAGAAGCTGGGTAATTAAGGTCTTTCACCAAAGCTGGCTGGACTATGACACTAAGATCATCCAGTTTTTGTTCATCCGGTATTAGGATTCTAGTTTGTTCCACAATTCACTTCGTTTTGTCAATTTCGTGAAAACTTTCCACGTGGAACATTTTTAAAAAATAAGAAATGCACTCTTCCTACGATATAATTGTGGTGGGCGCTGGCCATGCCGGATGTGAAGCAGCCAATGCCGCAGCAACAATGGGTTCGCGCGTGTTGCTTATCACGATGAATATGCAAACCATTGCCCAAATGTCATGTAATCCAGCAATGGGGGGCGTGGCCAAAGGGCAAATTGTGCGCGAAGTCGATGCCCTGGGCGGCCTGTCGGGAATTATCAGCGACAAAAGTATGATTCAGTTTCGGATGCTCAATCGCTCCAAAGGCCCCGCCATGTGGAGTCCGCGCTGTCAGAGCGATCGTAATCTGTTTGCCTGGGAGTGGCGGAAAGCCTTGGAAAACAACCGGAATGTCAATTTTTGGCAGGACAGCGTCGTTGGCGTGCTAACAAAAGACGGGCGGGTAGCGGGCGTGAAAACAACGCTGGGGGTGGAGTTTTTTGCCAAAAGCGTTGTGCTAACGAATGGTACTTTCCTGAACGGCCAGATGTTTATTGGCGAAAAAATATTTGGTGGTGGCCGCACTGCCGAACGCGCAGCAACGGGTTTGACCGAACAGCTAATAGAATTAGGCTTTGAATCGGGCCGGATGAAAACGGGTACACCCCCGCGCGTGGATGGTCGCAGCCTGAATTATGAACTGATGGAAGAGCAACTCGGCGACGAAAAACCCGGCAAATTCTC
>JAYVAP010000065.1:0-2477 GCA_043750915.1 Spirosoma sp.
TATCGGCGTTGGCGGCTTCGTTATAAACCTGAACGTACTGAGCCGTGTTGGCCATTGGAATCAGCCGCCCTACCTGCTGCATGCCGGTGTAGCTGTTAAAGGAGATGCGCGGTGCGCCAGACTGACCGCGTTTGGTGGTCACCACGATGACACCGTTGGCGGCCCGCGCCCCGTAAATAGCCGCCGATGAGGCATCTTTCAGCACCGACATACTTTCCACATCGTTTGGGTTCAGGATGCTGAAAGCGTCTTTGGTGGGCACACCGTCGATGATAAAAAGCGGACTGTTATCGTTGATGGTGCCCACGCCCCGAATGCGTATTGAGACACCCTCGCCCGGTGCGCCTGTCGACTGCGTGACGCGCACCCCCGACGATTTTCCCTGCAACGCCTGATCGATGCCGCCCACCGGCAGGCGACCAATATCTTTGGCCGTAACCGTAGAAACAGCCCCCGTCAGATCACTTTTTCGCTGTGTTCCGTAGCCAACGACTACCACTTCGTTCAGCGTTTTATTGTCTTCTGTAAGCGTGATACTGATGTCGGTACGCGTTCCAACGGGTACTTCCTGGGTGAGGTAGCCGATATATGAAACCCGAAGAACAGCCCCGTCGTCGGGAACGCTCAGGCTAAAACCGCCATCGGCATTGGTTGTGGTGCCCATGACCGTTCCTACGAGCAAAATGCTCACGCCCGGCATCGTTTCATTCTGGCTGTTCACTACCCGACCGTTCAGCGTTCGGTTAATCGACATCGCCCCTGTCCGGTTTGGGGTTGGCAGGGCCGCGACTGATGGGAGCCAGCAAAGCAACAATGGCCAGAGAAGCAGACCCCAACAATCTCCAGCCCACGGGCGCGTAAAGGTGTTCTTCATAAATGCGTCGAGTCGTTCGGGTGCGCCCGGATTTAATCCTGAACAAAGAAATTATTATTTTCTTTCAACCAATAATACAACAACTCGCACCGAAGAAAAAGGTTTTCCCATAAAGTATATATGAAAAAAGGTGCCTGTCAGTACTTAGTTAATGGTAGTAAAATTTACCGATGTGTTCCATTGCGCTTAGGGCATGTTTCGGGCTGGATTTCTGGCAAAAGAAACGGGGTAATCAACGCTAAAAAAGCATTGATTACCCCGTTTCTCAGGTTATTCTTTTTTTATTAGAACCGATACGTCAAACTGGCCGTAACCTGCCGCGACAGCAGCGGGCGGGCAAACACGGGCGAGCCAAGCGCGTTCAGTTTGTTAATGTCAGAGCCGGGCAACACCACCCCGGTATCGAGCCGCTTCACACCGCCCACGGCAATGTCTTCGCTGGAGGTGCCCTGTAGCCCGTAGCCACCATAAAGCAGAATACCCGCGCTGTTGAGCATGTTGGTTGCCTGCACCGAAATAGTCATTTTCGAGGTTACATCCCCCATTATGCCCGCGCCCAGCACGCCATAGGATGCCAGCTGAACCGAGTTCCGGCGGTTGCCCTGCCGCTCGCTAAACCAGCGATAGTTGACATAGGGCGAGAACTTACCGATTTTATAGGTTGGCGTAATATCGATCATAATCGGTGCCACATCTTTTACTCGGTTGCCCGAAAAATCTTCGTTGAAAAATTTCGTTCGGTCCACCGAACCCGCCACGTTCTGGTAAGTCAGCCGGTCGTAGCGGGCATCCTGCAGGGTGGCATGGGCGCGGATGTTGAAGCGGTCGGTGGGGTTAAAAACCGTTTCCAGCTCCAGCCCGACGGTGCGGGTGGCATTAGAGGTGGCATCGGTGAAAAAGCTGGCTGCGCCGTTGGTGATAAACAGCAGTAGCAGGGCATTATCTAAGTAACTGTAAAAAGCCGTTGCCGAAACAGACACCCGGCGCGACGATGTTTTGTAACCCACTTCGGCCTGCGTAACGGTTTCGACGGGTGCTTTTTTATCGAGCGGGACATTCACGAAGTTATTGGCGTAATAGTCCAGCTCCGGGGCTTTGTTGCCCCGCGACACGCGCACGTAAGTAGCCGAGCGGTCGTTGAGTTTGTAGTTACCACCCAACGACCAGGACAGGTAATTATATAGGAAACCCGGCCCGTCGCCGTTGGCATCTTCTTTATCGACAATAATTTTTCCGTCTTTATCACGTGCCAGTGCCGATGTTGCGCCCACGGTTGTGTAGCTGGTGCCGTAGGTAAAGAGGTCGCCGTTATACACACGACTGCCGAGGTCGTAGGTGGTGAAGGGGTTGCGGTCCAGGCCACCCAGTCCGCCCAGGGCCGTGCCGCCCTGCCAGCCCTGCTTGGCACCCGTGTGCCGCACCGTTTCAAAGCGGGCACCGAGGTCGATGGAGAGCCGGTCGGTGGCTTTCCAAACGTCGTTAAAATAGTATGCCTGCAGGTTCGAGACGTTCTTGGTAACGGTATAAGCCAGTCCGCTTTGCAGCACAATGCCGTTAGGATCGGTAGCCTGATAGCGGTTGGTGGTGCTGAAGAGACCGGAGA
>JAYVAP010000066.1:0-4711 GCA_043750915.1 Spirosoma sp.
CGCAGGTAAGCGTGCCGCTGCTCACTAAGCTCACCGAAGGCACAGCCGTGTTACTGCTCACGCTGGTGGTGGCCGTGCCCCGGCAACCAATGGCATCAACTGCCGTCAGCGAGTAGGTGCCGCCCGTGCTCACTACAAATACACCCGTGCTGTTGCTTTGACCACTGCTCAAACTGTAACTGCTCAAACCCGTGGGGCTGGCCGTAAGCGTTACGCTGGTTTGGGCGCAGGTGAGTGTACCGCTGCTCACTAAGCCTACGGAAGGCAGGGCCGTGTTGCTGCTCACGCTGGTGGTGGCCGTGCCACTGCAACCGCTGGCATCGACTGCCGTCAGCGAGTAGGTGCCGCCCGTGCTCACCACAAATACACCCGTGCTGTTGGTCTGGCCGTTGCTCAAACTGTAACTGCTCAGACCCGTGGGGCTGGCCGTAAGCGTTACGCTGGTGACGGCGCAGGTAAGCGTGCCGCTACTGGCAAGGCTCACCGAAGGCACAGCCGTGTTGCTACTCACGCTGGTGGTGGCCGTGCCACTGCAACCGCTGGTATTGACTGCCGTCAGCGAGTAGACCCCGCCGGTAGAGACGGTGAAGATACCCGTGCTGTTGGTCTGGCCGTTGCTCAAGCTGTAACTCGACAAACCCGTGGGGCTGGCCGTAAGCGTTACGCTGGTTTGGGCGCAGGTGAGTGTACCGCTGCTCACTAAGCTCACCGAAGGCAGGGCCGTGTTACTGCTTACGCTCGTGGTGGCCGTGCCGCTGCAACCAATGGCATCCTGAACAGTTACGGTAAACGATCCGGGGGCCAGGCCTGTAAATGAAGTTACGGGCGAAATAGATGAACGCTGGCCATTGCTTAAACTGAAACTATACGGAGCCGTACCTCCAGTGCCGGTTACGGTAAACTGACCATTGGCCGTAGCACCACAGCCAACATCCTGTAGTGCTGAAATTACTGCCGATGGGTTTGCCACACAATTTACCAAGCCTGATACATTAAAAAGAAAGGGGTTTTCGAGTGGATTTGAGGCATTGCTGGTAAAAGTAGACCCTCCCCCAAACGGACCTATATTAACAGCATCCAGTTGTAGTTCAAGTGATGCCGTGCCGTTATTGGCTGGCACTGTAATAGCAGTACTTCCCGTTCGACTAATGCCCAATGGTAAGAGCCAGGCAGGATTAATGGTTATGGCTGTGACCGTAGTATTACGGGCAATCACCCGGCGAGAAATGGGGTTGCCCACCGTAGTGCTGCCAAAGTCGAGCGTATTTCCGCCATTCAGCCGTAAATCACCCGCATTGATAGTACCGCTGTTGTCCAGGTCGGCCCAGAGTTCAAGGTCAAAATTACCCGGCTCGTTGCCAAAAAGTTTGGTAGAGCCGTCATAAACAGGTATCTGTTTCGCTTTGGTTAAGGCAGGCGTAGCCTTAAGTCCGGCAAATGACCAGTCGTTGGTGTTCGACCAGGGGGCCGTAACGGTTAACTCAAAGTCAGCAGTCCGGCGGAAGTGCATGGCCTGATTGGGCAGTGTACCGGAGGGCGTGTAGGTATTCGGGCGACCACCGGCATCTTCACCGCCGGGGAAAACTTTATCCGTGAATGACACTTCTACATAATATGAGTCACCGGATACCAGCACCGGAGCAGAAATGGTGGGGGCGGTGGAAGCATCATGTCCCACAATAGTTTGAGCCGTTACACTTGCGCCCGCTTCAAGGGTATAATAATACCGAAACCTCAGGTTGTTGTAAGCACGGGCAGGCCACAGCGACCGGTTGTTGACCGTTGCCCGGATACGTACACTGGTCGGCGACTGACTCACAATACCTCCCTCCACAAATACCTCATCGTCTTTGGTTACCGGGGCCGGGAAACCTGCCGTTACCGATCCCGCATTGTCGCGGTTGAGGTAACTCAAGCCGAACATCGCGAAGGCGTTGTTCATCAGCATGGTTTCGTTACCCTCAGTAGCCCAGGAATTGGCCGGCGTTGAGAGGTTTGTTTCCCGGGTATATGCTCCATTATACGTAGCCTGTGGGCCGCTGACAATACCGCCAATTTGGGTGTGCCGGGCCGTCTGCCGGAACAGGGAGTTTGTGCCACTGGTACGGTGGCCTATTCCCCCAAAGTAACCTAAAGCGGTTCGGTTATGGTTGTTGGCCAGTCCGTTTACGCCCGATAGCCCCGGAATAGTGCCGCTGTCATAGCCAATCATAAAACTCCGTCCGTTGCTGTTGGTGCCAAGCATTCCGTCGATATTACGTTTGCCTACTTCGATCAACTTGTTCTGTAAATCAAGCCGGACTCCCGACGGTGCGGGGCTTTCGGTACTCATGGCGTTGGCATAGGCAAGCAGTACCATACTGGCATACAGGTTAGGGGCCGTGGAGCCGCCCGGCCGCTGCATCCGGTTGTTTGTAGTGGAGATTAATCCACCGTTGGCAGCGGCATTATTCAGAATCGTATTGGCTACCGAAGTAAGTGCATCCGTTCCCGTTGTTATTTCGATTCGGGTTCGGTACGCTTCTGTAATCCCATTTGGCAGGGCGGGATTCAGTTTGTGCAGGATAATGGCCGATGGGAGCCGATACCAGTGGAAGCCGCTTGAGTTACCCTGTGAAGTGCCAGGCGTGTTAATGTCGTTACGGAATACGGCGTAATAGGAGATGGCTTCGTTCAGGCGGTCTGTGGCCGAAGTTAGATTGGTTTCGGCCATGTTCAGCCACAGCGCTGCCCAGCACAAATCGTCGTGCAACTGCCGGCTAACCGTACTCACGTTGGTCAAATAGTCGTCCGGCATTTCATGGTAGTCGGGCACAGGAGGATCATAGCCCGCACCCGTTCCGGCGGGTTGTGATCCATTGAAGTTCATCCGTGTCACGGCTGGCGAACTACCCGAAGCCAGAATGCCATTCGCTCCGGAAATTCCGTTAACTGTGCCGGTTACGATGGTCGTATTGATCGGATAAATGTAAGGGTCGTGCCGGACGAGTGTACCGGATTCGTCTTTCATCACCCCGTTCAGGTTAAAGCCTGTTGTTCCGCTATAACTCGATAAGGTGCCGATGGTGCGGGTGCCGAAATTCTGTCCGGTGTAATTAAGCATTCTGCCCGTACCGTGGGTATAGTAGAACACAAAATTATACATTCGTCGGGCCGCTTCCAGCAGTTGGTCGGCATAGGCGATATTGGCCGTTCCGCCTTCCAGCCGGAACACCCGCGAGGTGGCCGCTAAAGTGGCAGCCAGTGCCGATACCTGCGAAACTGAGGGCGCATCTTTGTCGGCGTAAAAGTACCGTCGTAGTGGCTTTTCGGTATCGGTGTTGGCAAACTCGTGCATCACCTCTGCCGAGGCCCATTTCTGATGACGGGTAATGAAGTTGTTCGGCGTAACCGTCTGGGCTTTGCGATCCGTTACCATCAGGTGAACCCGGTAGGTCGTTACGTCGGCAGCATCGGTAAAGGTCAGGCTTTGCAGAAAATAATCGCTGATTGACTTGAGCGTTCCCAGCGCCGGGTTTTTATGGTCGGTGTAGGCGTTCGGAAACTCCAGCATACTCCAGGCCAGTAGACCACCCGTAGCAGCCATGGTCCAGCTCGACTTCAGGTAATCGTCGCCCGCATTGTATAGACCGCCCACCAGATTGATAGCGGGGAAAACATCGCCCCCCAGCGTGTTGCTGACATGGTGCGAATTTCCGCGCCATTCAACCCGGTTGGCCAGGTTGGTACCGCTGGGCAGGGTAATCCCCGCCGTAACGTTGCCCGACCGCTGGGTATCAAAGAAATACAACGCTCGCTGCACCGCCTTTTTGTAATCGTGCGTGGGCGTAGGCAGGGGTGGCGTGGAGCCGGGGACAACGGCTGGGGTGGTTGGTTCATCACCCGACAACAACACTCCGTCGTTATACATCGGGATATTCATGGCACAAGTAGGCGTTGCATTCGTGCCGGGCAGGTTGGCGTAAGAATAATCGTTGGTGGTCAGGTTCGTGGCTGAGAACGTAAGCCGCAATACGCCCTGTCGGAACGTATGAGTAGGTTGAAACCCAATGTTTTTGTTGTTATATACACCCCAGGGAGCAATCACCTCGAAATCATTACGACCAGCAAGAGGGATGGCTCCGGGAGCGGGTGTCCAGAGCGGACCCGTCAGCATGGCCTGCGCTGCTGCCAGGGGGTTTTTGGTGACCCGCCAGGCAAAACGGCCTGCCGGCACGTCGGATGGGTTATCAAAGAGGTAATTGTAGGTGGTAATGGAGGGCTTTCGGAAATAAACCTCCACATAACACAACCGATTGCCAGCCCCATCAGTCGAGACCACTACCACGTCACTACCCGTTGTCCCGTGCGTGGGCGAAGGCCTGATAATAACTCCGTCAGTAGTACTGTTTAGCGTAGCCCCGTCGGCATCTGCCGGGCAAGTGGCCGTTACAGCCGCATAGGGATTCAGGAGGTCGATTTGGGAAACGTTGACACCTGATTCAAGCGTGAAATAATACCGGTACGAGGCTCCGCTGATAATCCGTTGCGGCCAGCGGGACCGGTTGTTAACCCGCACGCGCACCGTAGTCGTGGTAGCGGTAGGGGCCGCATCAATCCGCGCTTCGCTATAAAATTCTTCCCGCATCCATTTCGAGTTGGCCGGAATAGTATTCGGGATGTCCTGCCCGTCGGGCAGGGCTTCCTTGGCGAAGTCGGCAGCCAACGCATT
>JAYVAP010000067.1:0-4375 GCA_043750915.1 Spirosoma sp.
TTTTTATCGGCATGATTCAGTCCTACAAAAATGTTCATGCCCTGTTGCCCCTGCTGGTTGCTTTTCCTCACTACCGGCTTGTTTTGGCTGGCCCCGATAACCGGCCTTATGGTCAGGAAATCAGGGAGCAGGCCCGGCAGCTCGGCGTGGCCGACCGGCTGCTGATGCCCGGCCCCATTGATGAACCCACCAAATGGTGGCTCTACGCACACTGCGACGCGTTTTTGTTTCCCTCGCTGATGGAAGGATTTGGGTTGCCCGTGATAGAAGCAATGCGTTTTGGAAAACCCGTTTTCTGCGCGCCCCTGACCAGCCTGCCCGAAGTCGGTGGCCCCGACGCGTTTTATTTCCCCTCCTTCGAGCCGGATACCGTGGTGCAAACGTTCCGGCAGGGAATGGACGCATACCAACGTGACCCGGATATGGCCAACCGGCTGCGGGCATACAGTGAGCAGTTTAGCTGGAAAACGGTGGCCGCCCGCTACTGGCAGTTGTATGAGGAAGTATACCAGAAAACGCGCAGATAATTCGTTCGCACCTTATTGGCGAACGGCTTCCAGGGCGTGGCAAAACGAGTTGATGGGCACATGCGTGGTGGTGTAGCCCAGCGACTGAATATAAGTATCGAACGCGCCAATATTGTTGCGGTCCCGGTCCATATCGTGTACCTCGATCACCATCCGGCCGACGCGCCGGATCAGGTCGGGTGCTGTGTGATACACGATGTCATATTCGCTGCCCTCGCAGTCGGCCTTCAGCAAATCGACCGAATGCAGGTTGTGCTGCCGGAAAATATCAGTGAGGGTGATGCAGGGAACCGTTATTTTTTGGGTGTTATTTTTGTTAAACCCGGCAAACTGGGAAGCCACCACCTGGTTGTTTTCTTCGGCCTCGGCAAACAGGTCCAGCTGGTCGAGCGGTTGCCCAGTCACGGCCATCTGAAAAAGCCGGACACTCCGTTGCAGCCGGGGATTTTGTTGCAGCGTGTGGCGCAGCGTGTTCACGTTGGCGGGCATCGGCTCGTAGGCGTAAATAGTGGCCCCGTCGATCTTGGAGAGCAACTGAATATCGAAGAAACCAGCGTTGGCACCAATATCAATGACTACGGGTTGGGGCGGCAAGGTTTTTACTAAGGCCGCTATTTCATAAACATCGGCCATAAAAATTTCTTTGAATACCTGATACAGCGCAGCCGACACGGTAAATTGCAGGGGCAGGGGCCGGGTCACAAATGCCAGATCGCGTTGGTGCCGCTCACCTTTTCGGATGATGTATTCGGCAGGGTTGGCAATGTGCGTGCAGAGCCTGATATAGCGATTGATACCGTTTACGGCCATTTTTCAGTTTATTATGGATTAGCGGATCGGTCGATTTCCACGGGGTAACCTAACCAATCAAAACAAATTGTCTATTGCCAATGGTTTATACGTTACCCAACCCGGTTGAGACCGTCCCATATGGGCCTTTGCAGCCCCATCAAACTCATTCACTAAATTAAACCAATCATCACCAATGCGTATCAACACGGCCTTTGCCCAGCTTGCGTCAGTCATTACGTTATCCCTCTTTATAACCTGCGCCCGCAACCCCGTTACGGGTAAACGCGAACTGAACCTCATGTCGGAGGAGCAGGAAATTGCCATCGGTAAAGAGTCGCACCCGTCCATTGTTGCCAGTATGGGTCTGTATGACGATAAAGATCTCCAGGCGTTTATGAACGAGAAAGGCAAGGCAATGGCCAAAATCTCGCACCGACCCAACCTGCCCTACCAGTTCAACATCGTCGACTCACCGGTGGTTAACGCTTTTGCCGTGCCGGGGGGCTATGTTTATTTCACGCGCGGCATTCTGGCTCACTTCAACAACGAAGCCGAATTTGCCGGCGTGCTGGGCCATGAGATTGGTCATATTACAGCCCGCCACTCGGCCCGTCAGCAAAATAAGCAACTATTTGGCACACTTGGTGTCATTGCCAGTGCTATTCTATTACCCCAGGCTACCGAACTGGCCCAGCAGGGTGTGGGGTTGGCCCTGTTGAGCTACAGCCGCGCCCACGAATCGGAGTCTGATCAGATTGGCGTTGAGTATTCAAGTAAAATCGGGTATGATGCCCGTCAGATGGCTGGTTTCTTCGGCACCATCAAGCGTATCTCCGACGGGTCTGGCCAGGCTATTCCCACCTTTATGTCGACCCACCCCGATCCGGGCAACCGCAATGTTCGGGTCAATAAATTAGCGACGGAGTATCAGGCCCAAAACCCGGCTACTTACCAGGTCAACCGCGAAAGGTACATGAAACTGATCGACGGCATCACTTATGGCGAAGACCCCAAACAGGGCTTTGTAGAAAACAACCTGTTTTATCACCCCGAACTGCGTTTTCAGTTTCCGGTGCCTAATGGCTGGCAGCATCAGAACTCACCGGCTCAGTTTCAGATGGGGCCCAAAGAAGGCAAAATGGCCATGATCCTGATGCTGGCCAAAGGCAACTCGCTGGACGAAGCGGCCCAAACGCTGGTAAAAGAGTTGAACCTGAAAGTATCGGAGAATAGCCGGACCACCATTAATGGCAACCCGGCCTACGTGCTTATTTCGCAGCAGCAGCCCCAGCAGCAGGAAGGCCAGCCACAACAACAGCAACAACAGGACCCCAAAACGACTACCCAGATTGCCACCTGGCTCATTCAGTACAACAACGCCATTTATGCCCTGCACGGCTTGTCGGCGGCAAGTACGTTTGAGAATTCGTTTGGGCAGTTTCAACGGGTGGCAGGCGGGTTCCGGGCACTTACCGACCCCGATAAACTTAACCGCAAACCAGAGCGCGTCAGGATTAAAAGCGTACCGCGCGATGGCTCCTTTAGTGAGGTCATGAGTGCGTTGGGCATGCCCGCAGCCCGGCTTGAAGAGTTAGGAACGCTTAATAGTTTGAAGGCCAGTGACCGCGTGGCCCGTGGGTCGCTGATTAAGGTGGTTAGCCGGTGAGGAACCTCCCCCACCTGCCCAATGTTGCTATTAAGAATAAGCCAACCGCAATGGCGGTCGAGATAACGTGACAACAGAAGAGCACAAACCGCTTACCGACATTGACCTGACGGGCTACGACCGGATCGACGTGCTGGGTGCCCGCGAGCATAACCTCAAAAACATTGATGTCAGCATTCCCCGCAATAAGTTAGTGGTCGTCACGGGTATCAGCGGCAGCGGCAAGTCGTCGCTGGCCTTCGATACGATTTATGCCGAAGGGCAACGCCGGTACATGGAGAGCTTTTCGGCCTACGCCCGCTCATTTATTGGCGATATGGAGCGGCCCGATGTAGACAAAATCAACGGACTAAGCCCGGTGATCTCCATTGAGCAGAAAACGACCTCAAAAAATCCGCGCTCCACGGTTGGCACCACCACCGAAATTTACGACTTCCTGCGCCTGCTTTACGCCCGCGCTGGCGAAGCCTATTCGTGGGCAACGGGCCGCAAAATGGAACGGCAGTCGCAGGATCAGATTATCGACACCATCCTAAATCAGTATAGCGGGCAGAAACTGACCCTGCTGGCTCCGGTGATCCGCAGCCGCAAAGGCCACTACCGCGAACTGTTTGTGCAGATTGCCAAAACCGGCTATACCAAAGTCCGGGTCGATGGGGTGGTGCAGGATATTGTGCCCAAAATGCAACTGGACCGCTATAAAATCCACGACATCGAAATCGTAATCGACCGGCTCGTGGCCCAACACGACGACGGCGATGCATCGACGCGATACCGGCTCAGCCAGTCTGTGCAAATGGCCCTCCGGCAGGGAAAAGGGGCCATCCAGATGCTCAACGGAGCCGGGACGCTGGTTTATTTCTCGCAGAATCTGATGGACCCGGAGTCAGGCATCAGCTACGACGAGCCATCGCCCAACTCGTTTTCGTTTAACTCACCCTACGGTGCCTGCCCAACCTGTAACGGGCTGGGTGTGGTGGAAGAGATCACCGAAGATTCGGTTATCCCCGATAAATCGCTGAGCATCAGCCGGGGAGCCATCGCCCCGCTGGGTGAGTTTCGGGAGCTGTGGATTTTCAAGGAGATTGAGGCAATCCTGAAAAAATACAAACTTAACCTCAGCACGCCCGTGGCTAAGTTCCCCGCCGAGTTGCTGAACGCGCTGATGCACGGCACTGCGCCCGAAGCCACCGACGACGAGCGGGACAGCGACACACCACCAGCCGGAAAACAGCCCGGCCTGCCCGAGTACGGCTTTAAGTTTGAGGGGATTGTTAACTTTTTGAAACGCCAGCAGGAAAACAGTACCGACAAAATTCAGGAATGGCTGAAAGATTTTATGGTTGTCAGGACTTGCCCGGACTGCCAGGGTGCCCGCCTGAAAAAGGAG
>JAYVAP010000068.1:0-2291 GCA_043750915.1 Spirosoma sp.
GTGCGCCGATTTCCTAAAATCTTACCTTAAATTAGCCCCATGACACCCTACGAAATAGTCGTTCGCGACGAGTTAACGCGCTGGCAGCAGGCCATGCAAAGCCCCCCCTCGGCGGTTGGTCGGCTCGCCACAGCGGTGCAACGCCGAATCAACCGCATCATTCCCGACCGCATCCACCAGGCCATCACACTGGCTATCAAGCAAATGACCCGGGCAGTGCTCTTTGGTGCCGGATTTTTAACCCGCCCCCCCGTCGAGGGCATGACCCTGACGGAGCGCGATGCCGCCGTTGCCGGGCGCATTAGTTTTTACCGCAAAGCAGGCGCGGCCGAAGGGGGCCTTGCCGGGGCGGGGGGATTTATGCTGGCCCTCGCCGATTTTCCGCTGCTGCTGAGCCTGAAAATGAAGATGCTTTTCGAGATTGCCGCGCTCTATGGCTACCCGGTCAGCGATTACCGCGAGCGGGTTTTTATCCTGTATGTCTTTCAACTGGCGTTTTCGAGTCAGGAACGTCGGCAGGAAGTATACGGGCAGGTGGCCAACTGGCCCGAACACAGCCGCCAGTTACCCGACGATATCAACCTGTTTGACTGGCTTACGTTTCAGCAGCAATACCGGGACTATATAGACCTGGCCAAGATGGCGCAGCTGATTCCCGGCATTGGGGCTGCGGTGGGCGTGGTGGTCAACTACCGGCTGGTGAACCAGCTGGGCCGAACGGCCATGAACGCTTACCGAATGCGGTGGCTGGCCGAAAACGAACCACGGCTTCGGTACTTGCAGGAACCCGATCAGCCGCTATAATTATTTCAGAACGAGTAGTTTATCTGAGTTAGCAGGCTTATCTCATAAGCTGAAGTATAGGACCGGGCACCCCCAAAGCTTCCTATGTTATAGGCCCAGACCGGCTGAACGATCAGCGCACACCGGCGGGCCAGCTGATACCGCCCGCCCGCGCCAATCATTGGCTGAAACACCGGCCCCCTATCGGCAAGGAGCCGCATCGATTGCGTCGACTGGCCAGTGCGGGTGACAATTACCCGCCCCGTCAGTGGAAAGTCGAGCAGCAGGCCCAGCGAAAAATAAGGCGACAACCGCCGGGTCGATGGCTGAAAATTAAGCAGGAACGGCACGCGCAGCGCCTGGCTACGCACCGCCGTGATGCCCTCGCCCACTGCCACTGGCCGGGCCTGCCGCAGGGTGGCCTGAGTATACCACAACCCGGCTGCCACCGACCAGCCGGGGGCCCAGCTATACTGCGCCGTTAGCCCGGCGGTGTAGCCAAACGCATTGACAGGACCTTTCAGATAAACCGGTTCCACAACCTGACCATCACTTTCGGGATATAGATAGGTACGTTTGTATTGGGTGCGTACCAGCGTGGGTGCTACTGTTGCCGAAACGGAGACGGCACGCTGGCCGAACGAAGGCATTGCCAATGCCAGCAGACAGAAAAGGCCCAAAAGCAGGTTTTTTAGCATGAACCGAAAGGTTTTGTAGTTTGTGGGCCGAAATATACATTGAATCAGGAGTGGTAAGGATGTAGTTTCGCAGAAATTTATCGTCTCGCCCACCATGCTGTTTCTTCTGCTAAGCGTTGTGCTGTCGGTCCTGCTGCTGCTCAATTTTCGCCTGTTTCCGCGCTACGGGGTCAACACCTTCCAGGCCATCGTTTTCAACTACCCCGTTTGTTTTCTGACGGGGCTGATGCTGCTGCCAGCGGGCCAGTGGTTCCACATCGACTTTGCCCAGCCCTGGACGTGGCTGGCCCTGGGGGTAGGTGTGGCCTTCGTGCTGACGTTTTTACTGTCGGGGGCCAGTACACAGCGCATGGGCATCACGGCCACGTCGCTGGCCAACAACCTCTCGCTGGTGATTCCGGTTTGTTTTAGTTTGTTTGTCTTCGATGGGGCCAATAAAGCGGCTCACCGGTTTGATGGATTCAACTACTTCGGCCTGGCACTGGCGGTGGTGGCGGTGGGGTTGAGTACCTACAAAAAAGGGCACGCAGGCGGGGTACCATCGCATCGGCCGGCACTAACCACCGTTTTGCTGCCGGTGGCCGTGTTTCTGTGCTACGGGGCCACCAACAGCCTCATCAACTACATGAACCTCCACTACATTCCATCGGCCGACAGAACAGTGCAGGTCACGCTGACGATGGTAGCCGGGGCCGTTGCGGCCGGGTTTCTAATGCTGGGCGTGCGGCTGGTGCAGGGCCGCGAAAGAATTCAGCCCCCCCCACATCCCGTTCAAGGGTTCCAACGAGGCCCTGACCGAAGTGATCGCCG